>DATLIR010000068.1:0-21148 GCA_035539315.1 Casimicrobiaceae bacterium | reverse complement strand
CGGCGTATCGACACCGCGACGACCCAGGATCCACCATTCTCCATTCTCCATTCTCCATTCTCCTTCTCCCTACTCCCTCCACCCTCCCTGTTATCCAACGATCCCCCATGCCCTCCATCGACGCCTCCTGGCTCCTGTTCGTGGTCGCTTCGCTGGCGCTGATCGCGACGCCGGGGCAGGACATGCTGCTCGTGATGTCGCGCTCGATCGCGCAGGGCCAGGCGGCGGGTGTCGCGACGGCGGCGGGCGTCAGCGTGGGGCTCGTCGGCCACACGCTGCTGGCGACGCTCGGCCTGGGCGCGGTGCTGCGCGCCTCGGAATGGCTGTTCACGGCGCTCAAGCTCTGCGGCGCCGCCTACCTGCTCTACCTCGGCCTGGGGCTGATCTTCGCGAAGCACGACGAGCTCGCGCTGGGCAGCGCGCCGCACCGCTCGGCATCCCGGCTGTTCGTGGACGGCGCGCTGTCCAACCTCACCAATCCCAAGATCGCGATCTTCTATTTCGCGTTCCTGCCGCAGTTCGTCACGCCGGGCGCCGCGCACCCGACGCTGTCGATCTTCGCGCTCGGCCTCGCCTTCGCCGGGCTCACGTTCGTCGTGAAGGCGCCGATCGGGTTGTCCGCGGGCGCGCTCTCGGGCTGGCTGCGCGCGCGCCCGGGCGCGCTCCGCTGGATCTTCCGCACGAGCGGCGCGATCCTCGTCGGCCTCTCGGTGCGGCTCGCCTTCGAGCGGCGCGGCTGATGTTCGCGCTGCGACCGGCGACCGAGCGCGACATCCCGGCGCTGCAGGCGCTCATCACCCGCTCCGGCGTGGCGCTCAGCGCGGGCTACTACACGCCGGAGCAGGCGCAGGCGATCACTCACCACGTGTTCGGCGTCGACAGCCAGCTCATCGCCGACCGCACCTATTTCGTGGTCGAGGACGGACCGTCGATCGTCGCATGCGGCGGCTGGAGCCGGCGGCGCGCGCTGTTCGGCGGCGACCAGGCAAAGTCGGGACCGGATCCGCTGCTCGATCCTGCATCGGAGCCGGCTCGCGTGCGCGCGTTCTTCGTCGAGCCCGCGCTGGCACGCCGCGGTCTTGGCCGCATGCTGATGGAGCGCAGCGTGCTCGAGGCGGCGCGCGAAGGCTTCACCTCGCTCGCGCTGGTGGCGACGCTGCCGGGCGAGCCGCTGTATGCGGCCTGTGGCTTCGTCGTCACCGAGCGGTTCGAGCTGCCGCTGCCCGGCGGCGTCCGCGTGCCGCTGACGCGGATGGTGCGCTCGGTTTCACACGCGATCGCAGGCGGCGTGGCGATGAGCTGATGGCGAACCCCCGCGACCGGCTTCCACCCGAGATCCTCGACGCGCTCCGCCGCGGCCAGGCCGCCGAGGTGGTCCGGCGCCTGCGCGAGGTGGCGGGTCGTGGCATCAGGGTGGCGAAGGAGCGTAGTGACGCCCGTTTGCCCGGATTCCCGACCGCGACGCTGCCACCGAATCCGCTGCGCGCGCTGCCGCCCGACGCGGCGCGCGCGCTCGCGCGCGGCAACAAGATCGAGGCGATCAAGCTGGCACGGCAGGAAACGGGCATCGGCCTGAAGGAGGCCAAGGACTGGGTCGAAGCCCACCAGCCCCAGCCGCACATGCCGACCGGGCTCGCCCCGGGCGAAGTGCCGCGACCGTGGGGCGGTTGGCCGTGGGTCGCGTTGCTCGTCGCCATCGGGGTCGCCGGCCTTTGGCTGCTGCGGTAGGCGCGACCGCGAAATCATCGTCCGTCCGACCGACCCGGTCCCCCGGGCCGGGCGACACTTTGTGTTTCCGTGCATCGACGGAGGGTTCCATGACAAGTGTCCAACGCATCGCTCCCTGCCTGTGGTTCGACCGCCGGGCCGAGGAAGCCGCGACGTTCTACGTGTCGGTGTTCCGCAACTCGCGGATCGTCAAGGTCACGCGCTACGGCAAGGCCGGCTTCGACGTCCACCACATGCCCGCCGGCACCGTCATGACGGTCGAGTTCGAGCTCGATGGGCAGTCCTTCACCGCGCTCAACGGCGGACCGGTCTTCACGTTCAACGAGGCGGTCTCCCTGCAGGTGTTCTGCGACTCGCAGGCCGAGATCGACTACCACTGGGACAAGCTCGGCCAGGACGGCGACCCGCGCGCCCGGCAATGCGGCTGGCTCAAGGACCGCTACGGACTGTCGTGGCAGATCGTCCCGCGCTCGATGGCCAAGTACTTCGCGGACGAGAACTCTCCCGGCGCGCAGCGCGCGATGCACGCGATGATGGCGATGAAGAAGATCGACATCGCGGCGCTGGAGCGGGCCTGGAAGGGGGAATCGGTGGCTACGCCCAGCCATAGCGGGTGACGGAACCTCCGTACCAGGTTCATGAACCTGGTACGGAGCGGGGAAGGCGCCGCTATGCCCACCCGTAGCGGGTCAGGTGGAAGAACACCGGCGCTGCGAACGCCACCGAGTCGAGACGGTCGAGCATGCCGCCGTGGCCCTCGATCAGGCTGCCCCAGTCCTTGACGCCTCGGTCGCGCTTGATGGCGGACATCACGAGGCCGCCGAAAAAGCCCATGAGGTTGACCACCAGCGCCATCGCGGCGGCCTCCCACGGCGTGAACGGCGTCAGCCAGTAGAGCGCCCCACCGAGCGCGGTGGCGCACGCGACGCCGCCGACCAGGCCTTCCCAGGTCTTCGACGGCGAGACCTGCGGCGCCACCGGCCGCCGCCCGGCGAGCTTGCCCCACACGTACTGCAGCACGTCGCTCGATTGCACCACCAGCACGAGGTAGGCGATGAGCAGCAGGCCGCGGCCCTCGTAGCCGGGCACCTCGAGCGTCAGGAGCGCCGGCACGTGCGAGATGCAGAACACGCAGACCATGAGGCCCCATTGCATCTTCGCCGCGCGCTCCTGGAACCGCGTCGTGTCGCCGGCCGCCGCCGTCAGGATCGGCAGGAACAGGAACACGTAGACGGGGATGAAGATCGAGTACAGGCCATACCAGCCCACGTAGACCAGCAGGTACTGCGCCGGCAGCACGATGAAGAAGCAGGCGGCCAGCGCCCGGTGGTCGCCGCCGCGCGTGTAGGTGATCGACAGGAACTCGCGCAGCGCCGCGAACGACACGAGCAGGAACAGCAGCGTCACGCCGGCGCGGCCGAACAGGAACGCGAGACCGATCACCGCCACCATCACCCACCACGCCTTGACGCGCGCGTTGAGGTTGTCGATCACGCCGTGCGGTTGCCCGTGCGCGGCGAACGTCTTGAGCGCCCAGCCGACCAGCGAGGCGACGACGAGGATCACGCCGACGCCGGCGAAGAGCGCGATCGTCTGTTCCCGCGGCGAGAGCCCGCCCATCGTCAGATCTCCAGCGGCTGCAGCGCGAGGAGCGCCGTGCGCGCGCGCTCCAGGAAGTCGGGCTTCGCCTCGTCCTGCGCGACGTGCAGCGGCGCGCCGAAGACGAGCGTGCACAGGAGCGGCACCGGCAAGAACGCGCCCTTGGGCATCACGCGGCGCGTGTTCTCGATCCACACCGGCACGAGCTCGACGTCCGGGGCGCGCTGCGCGAGGTGGTAGAGGCCGCTCTTGAACGGGAGCAGCGGTGCGTCGGTAGTGTTTCGCGTTCCCTCGGGGAACACGATCAGCGAATCGCCGTTCGCGAGCGCCAAGGTCATCGTGTCGATCGGGTCGGCGGTGCGGGTCGCGGCTTCGCGGTCGATCAGCACCGCGTTCAGGACCCGCGTGGCGACGTGGCGGCGCAGCGCGCCACGCTCCCAATAGTCGGCGCCGGCCACCGGCCGCGTGCGCTCGCGCAGGTCGGACGGGAGGCTCGCCCACAGCAGCACGAAGTCGCCGTGGCTGCCGTGGTTCGCGTAATAGATGCGCTGCGTCGCGGCGGGCGCGCACCCGACCCAGTGGCTGCGCGCGCCGGTGAGCGCCCGCGCGAAACCGCACAGCAGGCGCGCGAGCGCGCGGTCGACGAGCGTCGACATCAGTCGGCGGCGCTCCCCGCGCCGGCCATCGCTGCGAGCGCCGACAGGTGTGCCTGGCCCAGCACGACCGCGGCTCGCCCGGCCTGCAGCATCCGCACCGCCGCCGCGCCGTCGCTCGCGCGGCCGGTCGCGATCAGCCAGGCCGCGACCGCGCAGGCGCTGCGCGAACGGCCGAGCGCGCAGCAGGCCAGCACCGGTCCGCTGCGGCGCAGTTGCTGGATCGCCCGGGCGGCGTGCGCGAGGGCTTCCGGAGACGGCGGCACGAGGTCGAGCATCGGCACGCACGCATAGCCGCGCTTGCCGGCGCGCAGGTCGAACTCGGCCGTAAGGTCGACGATCGCGGCGAACGGCGACGCAGCGAGCTCGCGTGCGGTCGGTATGCGGCCGACGTACACGCCATCCATGACTTCACGCGGCTGGCCCGTTCCGGCCGTCCACGCGCGCGAGTTGATCCACGCGCCTGCCAGGTAGGGCGCGAACAGCCAACGCGCCGCGGCCGAGAGGTTGCCGTCGTCACGCTTCTGGAACGCAGCGGGACCGAGCGCCGCATAGGCGAGCGCGACCAGCGCCAGCGAGACCGCGGGCCACAACAACCACAGCGCCCAGCCTCCGCCCCGTAGCGCGACGGCCGCGCAAGCCACGGCGCCCAGGGCATACCGGACGGAAAGACGCCACCGTTGCCGATCGCGCGTGACGCTCCAGTGCGCGGCGACCGGGCGCCCGTCGCCCTCGTCCGCCTGCGGCCACGCCCACACGCACAGCATGCCGAGCAGCCAGCCGGTCGGGAGGTCCACGAAATGGTGCTGCCACGTGGTGAGCACCGATGCGCAGATCACGAGGCAGGCCACCTCCATCGCGCGGCGTGCGACGCCGGCGAGCTTGCGCGCGTAGAGCGCCCACAGGATCGCGGCGAGCGCAATGTGCAGCGACGGCAGCTGGTTGAACGGCTGGTCGAACCGCGCGAGCGCGGCGAACAGCAGGCCGGCGGTGCCGTCCACGGCCGGAGGCGTGAACGAGAAGCGCAGCGGCGCCGCGATGAAGATCGAGACCGCGACCAGCTGCGCTGCGAGGAGGCGCTTCGCGTGCGTGTCGAGCTCGCGTTTCGACGTGCAGACGAACAGCGACAGGCCGTAGGCGAGGTCGATGATCCAGTAGGGGACGATCGTCCACGGCCAGAACGGGATCGCCCGCTCCCACGCGAACACGATCGACGGCACCGCCGCGCGCTGGGCGGTGAGCCAGGTCGCGAAGCCGTACGACAGGAAGAAGAACGGTCCGAGGAAAGCGAGCCACGCGATCGCGCGCCGCCACGGATGCGGCTCCGCCGGCGCCGCGCCGACGACCTCGCTCACGGCGCGACGCGCTGCGCGAGCGAGACGGTGAAGATCCCCGACTCCCCGATGCGCTGCGCGACCTTGCGGAAGCCGGCCGCCGCGACCAGCTGGTCGAGCTCCTGCTGCGTGCGCCGTCGCATCACCCACGCCGCGCCCTGCCGGTGGCTGGTGAGCGCGCGGGCGATGAGCTCGAGCTGCGGGTGCCAGGGCTGGCCGGTGTAGACCAGGTAGCCGCCCGGCACGATCGCGTCGGCGAGGCCCGCGAGCGACGTGCGCACCGGCGCATTGTCGGGGAACAGCTCGTAGAGGCCCGACACCACGCCGAGCGTCGGCCGCGGCAGCGTCGCAGCCACGCCCGCGCGGTCGAACGCGTCGCCGGGCTCGAAGCGTGCGTTGCCGGCGTACGCGCGCGCCGCGATCAGCGCACGGCCCTGCGCGACGTTGCCGGCGTCGAGGTCGCGCAGCACGATCGCATCAGCCGCCGCGCCGCCGTCGAACGCGTCGAGCACGTAGCGGCCGTGACCCGCCGCCACGTCGAGCACGTTCACCGGCATTCCCGCGGTGCGCAGGCGCTCCGCAGCGTCGCCCAGCAGCGCCTCGACGTCGAGCTTGCGCCGCCGGATGCCGCGCCAGCCGATCGCGTCGAGGTACTGGCGGTCGATCGCGCGGCCGAGCGGGGTGCGGCCGCTCGCTCGGTCGCGGTAGACGTAGTCGAGCGAATTCCCCGAGTCGAAACCGGACGAGCGGCCGAGCCTCAGGCCGTCGGCGAGCGTGGCGCCGAGGCGCAGCGCCGCGCGCGTCGCCGCCCAGCGCCATGCCCGCGGCGCGTACCTGGGCAACGGCGCGGCCAGCGCATCGGCCTCCTCGCGCGTGTGCCCGCGGCGGTCCGCGTCGGCGAGGTCGAGACGCGCGAGCGGCGTCGCGAAGGCGCGCACCAGGAAGTCGTGGGCGAGCCCCACCGCCCGCACACGATCGCGCTCGCCCAGCGTGTCGTGCAGGAAGCCGTGCAGGACGTGGCGCTCCTTGGTCGTGGCGCCGAGGCGCTCGAAGAATCGGTGCTGCGGCGCGTGCTCGACCACCCAGTCGGCACCCGAGACCAGGAGCTGCGTGGGCACGGTGATCGCCGCCGCATCGGCCACGACGCGGTCCGCGGCCTCCTGCAGGCCGAGCAACACGTTCACCGAGATCTGCTTCGACAGCAGCGGGTCGGTGTCGTAGCTCGCGATGCGCCCCGGGTCGCGCGTGAGGAAGCGCGCCTTGACGTAGCTTTGAACGAAGAAATTGCCGCGCAGCTTCCGTGCGAGCGCGAGGCCCGCCAGCGCGAACGGCACGTACAGCTTCACGCGAAACGCCGGCGACGCGAGGACCATCGCGCGTAGCGGCGGCGCATAGTCGTGCACCCACGCGGTGACCGCGACCGCCCCCACGCTCTGCGCGACGATGCCGAGCTCCTCGGTCGCCACGCCGTGCACCGCACGCAGGTGGCCGACGAACGCGTCGACGTCGCGCACCAGCGCCATGAAGCCCGGAGCGTCGCCGCGCTCGCCGGGCGAACGGCCGTGCCCGCGCGCGTCCCATGCGAAGAATGCCAGGTCCGGCAGCGCGAGCTCGTCGGCCAGGTGCGCCATGCGCCCGGAATGCTCGTGGCCGCGGTGGAACAGCGCGACGGCGCCGCGCGCAGGACCGCTCAACGCCGGCCAGTGGCGGTAGAAGAGCTCGACGCCGTCGTGCGTGGTGAAGCGTCGCTCCTCGACCGGGCGCAGCCGTGCCCCCGACGCCATGTCGTTCATCGCGGCGTTCCTTCGCGCAGGCCGCCGCGCACGCGATTGACCAGCGTGACGACGCACAGCCCCGCGATGACCGGCATGGCCCAGGCGAGCCATGGCGGCAGTGGCGCCGCGAGGCCCGCCCACAACCCCAGCGCGCCGAACACGAGCGCGCGGTCGCTCTTTCCCATCGGGCCGTCGTAGCGCCGCGTCGCGCCGGCAAGCGGGCCCATCACGCCCGCGTACTCGGCGAGGATCGCAAGCACGATCACCCCGCCGACCCACGCCGGCGCGAATGGCGCGAGCCACGCGAACGGCAGCATCAGTGCGGTGTCGGATACCACGTCGGCGAGCTCGTTCAGGTAGGCGCCGAGGCGGCTCTGCTGCCCGTGCTCGCGCGCGAGCATCCCGTCGAGCGCGTTGAGCGCCATGCGCAGTGCGAGCCACGCCGGCACGAGCAGGAACGCGCGAGTGTCCGGGAGCCGCCAGGTGACCCAGGCGCCCACCGCGACCGACAGCACCGCCGCGGCGATCGTGACCTGGTTGGCTGTGACGCCCGCGCGCGCGAGGCCCCCCGCGGCCGGCCGCAGCAACGCCTGGAAGCGCGGCTTGAGCGCGTAGAGCGTCATCGCGCGAGGCCGTCCTGCACGCTCACACCGTCGCCGACGCGCGGCGTGCGCGCCGTCGCGCGAGCACCCAGCCCGCGAGCGCGCCGATGAGCACCCCGCCGATCGCGGCGATGACCGCGTAGCGCTCCAGCGTCTTCGTCACTTTGGTGAGCACCGGGTTGTCGAGGTGGTTGGTGCCGAAATGGATCGCGCGGATGCGCCAGCGCCCGTCGTCGCCGCGCAGCATCACCGCGGTCCAGCGCGTCGCGAAGTCGAACACGTCGCCGTCCTTCGCCTCGTAGTGCTCGAGCGCCTTGCCGCGCACCAGGCCCCAGCTCTTGTCGGGCGCGAGCTCGGTCAGCCGGTCGGCGTCGAGCTTCATCGTCATCCGCCTCATGTAGCCGGTCGGGCCGAACCACTCGACGAAGTACTTCGACACGTCGGCGCGACTCGACATGACCTCCTGGGTGACGCTCGTCACCTCGACGTTCTCGGTCAGGAAGGGAAGGATGCGGTCGTAGGCGCCCGCGTCGATCGCGGCGACCACGTCGCGCAGCAGCGCACGGAGCTCCTCGTGGATCGCGTGGTCCGGCTCCTGCCCCGCGACGGGCGTCGCGACGGCGATTCCGGCGACGAGCGCCAGCAAGCGGACGATGTTCACAGTGTCCCCCGGGATCATGGGCGCCGCCCCCGTCGCAGGTCGAGGAGCGTGCGCTCGAGGGCGCGATTCTCGCCGAATTCGCGGCGCTTGGCGAAGGCGTCCGCGTGGGCGCGCAGCGCCGTTGACCGGCCGGCGCGGCCGGGCGCAGACTGCGTCGCGCGCCCCAAGCCTGCCCATGCCGACCCTTCCCTCGGCTGCCGATGTCCCGAGCGCGACGCGAGTCGTCGCCGCGGGCACCCCGCTCGACGAGTACAAGCACCTGGGCGAGGATCTGCGCCACTACGGCATCCTGCGCCTCTACCGGCTCACGCTCCTGCTCGGCACCGCGGGCGCGATGGTGACCGCGCTCGCGAGCGACGACGTGCGGGCGCATCCGCTGCTGTTCGGGGCCGTCAAGGGGGGCGGACTCGCGATCACGGTCGCCTTCGCGATCATGGACTACCGCTCCGGCAACCAGTGGCTGCGGATGCAGGCACGGGCCAACGCGCTGGCCGGCGTGCTCGGGTTCCAGTCGCGCGGCCTCGCGCATCCGTGGAACCCGCTCTCGACCACGGGTGCGCTGCGCGTGCTGCACGTCGTCATCGTGCTCGCGTGGCTCGTCGTGCTGGTGCTGTCGACGCTCGGTCCGTCATAGCGGTATCGCGAAATGACGGAGGAACCCGTGTCTAAGGCAGCACCGCAGCACCGATCCGTCGGCGCGGCCTGCGCGATGGCCGCGGCCCTGCTCGCAGCGCCCGCCCTGGCCGCGCCGGACGAGGACACCCTCGGCAAGGCGGAAGGCTATCCGGCGTGCGCGCCGGCGCTCATCGTCGAGGCCCGCTGCCTGATCGGGCTGGTGACCCGCCGCGACGAGACCCACGCGGCGCGGGTGGTGCCGAAGGGCGAGCACGTGCATGCCTTCGCGCGCGCGGCGAGCGAACCGGCGATCGCGTGGCGTTTCGCGCAGGTGAGCGGCGGCATCGACGCCTACCTCGACCACACGCGCACCACCGGCCTCCTGATCGTGAAGGACGACACGATCCTCGCCGAGCGCTACCAGTACGATCGCACGAGCGCGCACAGGATGACCTCGATGTCGATGGCGAAGACGGTGGTCGCGATGCTGGTCGGCATCGCGGTCGCGGACGGCGCCATCGCGTCGATCGACGATCGCGCCGGAAAGTACGTCGTCGAGCTGCGCGGCACGCCCTACGGCGAGACGAGCCTTCGTCATCTCCTGACGATGTCGTCGGGCGTGCGCTTCGTCGAGTCGTACAGCGGCTCGGACGACGTGGCAACCCTCGCGCGGCGGTCGTTCCTCGGCGAAAGCGAAGGCGGTGTCGCGACGGTGGCGCCGTTCACCACGCGCGAGCGTCCCGCGGGCGAGCGATTCAGCTACAGCTCCGGTGACAGCCAGGTGCTGGGACTGGTGCTCCGCGCGGCGACCGGCCGCACGCTGGCCGATTACCTGTCCGAGAAGCTCTGGAAGCCCATGGGCGCCGAGGCGGACGCGAGCTGGCTGGTCGACCACGGCGGCTACGAGATCGGCTATGCCGGCATCAACGCGACGCTGCGCGACTGGGGCCGCCTCGGCGTGCTGCTCGCGAATGGCGGCATGATTGACGGCCGCCGCATCATCCCGGCGGCGTGGGTGCGCGCGGCCACCACGCCTGCCGGCAAGGCGTTCGAGCCGGGCGGCAGCATGTTCTTCGGCTACGGCTACCAGACCTGGATCCTGCCCGGCCGCGAGCGGCAGTTCCTGTTGCTCGGCCTGCGGCGGCAGATGATCCTCGTCGATCCCGATGCGAAGCTCGTGATGGTCTCGACCGCGGCCGAGAACCTGGGCGGCGGCTGGGGCGAGCAACTCGCGCTGTGGAACGGCGTGATCGCGCGCTTTGGCTCGCGCGTCGACCGTCCGCCGCCGCCCGCCGTGCGGTAGGGCGGCGATGCTCGGCGTCATGGTCGCCTCCCCATGGATCGCATTCGCGGTCGCAGGCGCGTTCGCCGCGCTGTGGACATGGCGCCGCGCACGCAGCGCCGCGATCGCCGCCGCCCTGTGGCTCGCCTATGCCCTATATGAGGCGCTCGTGCTGATGCGCGTGCTGTGCAGCGGCGACTGCAATATCCGCGTCGACCTCGTCCTGTTCACCCCGATCCTGCTGGTCGCCTCGCGCATCGCGCTGTGGGGGTCGTGGAGGCATGCCCGCACCGAAGCGAGTCCCGACGCGTGACCGCCACCCTGGCCGTCCGGCGCCGGATCGCGCGGCATCTGCGGGCGGCGCTCGCTTGCGCTGCGCTTGCGTCCGCCACCGCGGTCGCCGCGCCCTGCGACACGCCGGCGTTCCGCGAGTTCGACTTCTGGCTCGGCGACTGGAACGTCCACACACCCGACGGCAAGCTCGCGGGCGTCAACCGGATCGAGCGCGAGTACGGCGGCTGCGTGCTGCACGAGCGCTACGACACCGGCAAGGGCTACCGCGGCGAGAGTCTCAACATCCACGACGCGACGCGCAAGCGTTGGCACCAGACCTGGGTCGACAGCGGCGGAACGCTGCTGCTGCTCGAAGGCGGCCTCGTCGGCGGCAGCATGGTGCTCGAAGGCCGGACCCTCGGCGAGGACGGCAAGTCGACACAGCACCGGATCACGTGGACGCCGAACCTCGACGGCAGCGTGCGCCAGCTCTGGGAGTCGACCGACACCGACGGACGCTGGACCGTGGCGTTCGACGGGCGCTACACGCGAAAGTGAGCAGACGCGGACGTCAGTCGTGGATCGCGCGCGAGTCCGCCGGCGCCTGCGCGCGCTCGCGCATTCCGTAGTCGCGGAGGACGCCGGCGACGCGCAGCCGGTAATCGGCGAAGAGCTCGGCGCGCCCGGCGCGCTGCGCCCGGCGGTGGTCCTCGAGCGCGCGCCAGCGTGCCACCGCCTCCTCGTCGCGCCAGAATGACAGCGACAGGAGCTTCCCGGGCTGCGTGAGGCTCTCGAAGCGCTCGACCGACACGAACCCGTCGATGCGCTCCAGATGCTCCCGCAGCGCTGCAGCGGTAGCGAGGTAGGCGTCGCGGCAGCCCTCGCGCGGCACCACTTCGAAGATGACGGCGATCATGGCGTCCCGATCCTCGGCGCCGTGTGGCGCGGATGGCCCCATGATGCCCGAGGCGCGCACTGGTCGCAGGGTATGATCGGGACCCCTGTCGTCGAGCGCGTTCGCGATGCCCGAGCGGGTCGAGACGGTGGTGATCGGCGCGGGCCAGGCGGGGCTCGCGATGAGCCGCGAGCTCGCCGAGCGTGGGTGCGAGCACGTCGTCCTCGAGCGCGCCCGCGTCGCCGAGCGCTGGCGAACCCAACGCTGGGACTCGCTGCGCTTCCAGTTCCCGAACTGGTCGATCGAGCTGCCCGGCGCGCGCTACGACGGTGACGACCCCGAAGGCTTCGCGCCGCGCGACGCGATCGTCGCGTGGCTCGAGCGCTACCGCGGTTCGATCGGCGCACCGGTACGCACCAACGTCGACGTGCTGTCGCTCGCCGCCGCGCGCGGCGATCGCTACCTGCTCCGCACGTCGCGGGGAGACCTTGAAGCGCGCAACGTGGTCGTGGCCACCGGTCCCTACCAGCGGCCCCGCGTCCCCGCTATGGCCGCATCGTTGCCCGGCGACATCGCGCAGGTCCATGCGGCGGATTACACGCGTCCGGCAGCGCTGCCGGACGGCGCCGTGCTGGTGATAGGTACCGGCGCATCGGGATGCCAGATCGCCGAGGAACTGCTCGAGGCCGGGCGCGAGGTCGTGCTCGCGGTGGGCCGACACCGTCGCGTGCCGCGTCGCTACCGCGGTCGCGACGTGTTCTGGTGGCGCCGCGAGCTCGGCCAGCTCGACGTGCGCGCCGAGGACGTCGCGCCCGAGCAGCGTCCGCCGCCACCGCTGGTGACCGGCGTGCATGGCGGGCACGAGATCGACCTGCGCGCCTACGCCGCTCGCGGGATGAGGTTGGTCGGCCACGTGGCCGGCGTGAGCGATCGCATCCTGGCGCTCGCGGCGGATTTGCACGCGCACCTCGACGCGGGCGATCGAGCGTGCGATGCGTTCAAGGCCGAAGCGGATGCGTTCGTGGCGCGGCACGGGCTCGACCTGCCGCAAGAGCCCGCCACCGCCCCCCCTCGCGGCGTCCGTTCCCCGGCCACGCTGGACCGCCTCGACCTCGATCGTGCCGGGATCCGCGCGATCGTATGGGCGACCGGCTACACGACCGACTTCCGCTGGATCGGGCTGCCGATCGTCGACGAGCACGGAGGGGCGCGGCATCGGCGCGGCACGAGCGAGGCGAACGGTGTGTCGTTCCTCGGTCTGCCGTGGCTCGCCACCGCCAAGTCATCCTTCCTGTGCGGCGTCGGCGCGGATGCGGCGCACCTCGCCGAGCGCATCGCCGCTCGCGACGGCTGACGGCGCGGCGCTTCCGTGCGCACGCCGGCTGTCGTATCGTTTCCCGATGGACGCCCTCGATCGCCCCCACGACGGCGGCTGCACCTGCCGCTTCGTCCGCTACCGGATGCGGACGGGACCGCTGTTCGTGCACTGCTGCCACTGCCGCTGGTGCCAGCGCGAGACCGGCGCGTCGTTCGCGCTGAACGCGATGATCGAGGCCGATCGCGTGGTGCTGCTGGAAGGCGAGGTCGACATCGTCGTCACGCCGTCGAACAGCGGCCGCGGGCAGAAGATCAGCCGCTGCCCGCGCTGCCGCATCGCCGTGTGGAGCAATTACGCCGGCGCGGGCGACGCCGTGCACTTCGTGCGCGTCGGCACCCTCGACGAGCCGGACCGGCTGCCGCCCGACATCCACATCTTCACGATGTCGAAGCAGCCGTGGGTCGTGCTTCCGCCGGGCGTGCCCGCGGTGACCGAGTACTACGACCGGGAGCGGTACTGGCCCGAGGCGAGCCTCGAGCGCCGGGCGGCGCTGCTCGCGCGACGCCCGTCGCTCACGCCCTAGCGGTCCCGCGGCCGCGGCCGGACCGGTCCGGTGTCGGGAGATCGGAATGGGTTCCGGCTGGACCGCGATTCCATGACCGATTCATGGGTATGGCCCGCAACTTTCGTGTCGATTCCCGCCGTCCCCGTTCGTCGTGGAAACAGAGGCCGGCTACGCTGTCTCACCCCAAGGTCCCGGCCCCCAACCCACCGAGGAGAACCGCGATGCGCTTCATGATCATGGTCAAGGCCACCCAGGAATCCGAAGCCGGCGTCATGCCCGACCAGGAGCTCCTGACGGCGATGGGCAACTTCAACGAGGAGCTCGTCAAGGCGGGCATCATGCAGGCCGGCGAAGGGCTGCAGCCGAGCGCCAAGGGCGCGCGCGTTCGCTTCAGCGGCACGAAGCGCACCGTCGTCGACGGCCCGTTCGCGGAAACCAAGGAGCTGATCGCCGGATTCTGGATCTGGCAGGTGCGCTCGAAGACCGAGGCGATCGAATGGGTCAAGCGCTGCCCGAACCCGTTCGCCGGCGAATCCGAGATCGAGATCCGCCAGATCTTCGAGGCGGAGGACTTCGGCGCCGAGTTCACGCCGGAGCTGCGCGAGCAGGAGGAACGCCTGCGCGCCACCGTCGCGGCGCAACAGAAGTAGTCGCCGCGTCCGCCAGCGTCCCTTGCCACGAGGAGCCGACGATGCAAGTCCAGCCCTACCTGTTCTTCAACGGCCGCTGCGAGGAGGCGATCGCGTTCTACCAGCACGCGATCGGCGCGACGGGCGTGAACATCCTGCGGAACAAGGACGCCCCCGAGGCGCCGCCGCCCGGCACGCTGCCGGCCGGCTCCGAGAACAAGGTCCTGCATGCGAGCTTCAAGGTCGGCGCGACCGAGCTGATGGCCTCCGACGGCCACGTTACCGGCAAGACCCATTTCGAGGGCTTCTCGCTGTCGATCGCGGTCGACAGCGATGCGAAGGCGAAGCGCTACTTCGACGCGCTGGCCGACGGCGGCAAGGTCGGCATGCCGCTCACCCGCACCTTCTTCTCGTCGTCGTTCGGCATGCTCACCGACCGTTTCGGCGTCGGCTGGATGATCATGGTCGCGCCCGCCTGAAAAAATCCGCGGCGCGTGTCGATTCCGCCACGCGCCGATCGTCGTCTCGATGAAGCATGCGTCCCCGACAGCGGCCGCGCCGCGGCTGCGGGGGCCTCTCGACCACGAGGAACCACGATGCGCTACTTGATGATGGTGAAGGGCACGCCGGACTACGAATCGGGCAAGCCGCCGAGCCCGGCGTTGATGGCGGGCATGGGCAAGCTCACGGAGGAGATGATGAAGGCCGGCGTGGTGCTCTCGAGCGAGGGCCTCCAGCCGAGCCGCAACGGCGTGAGGCTGCGCCATGCGGGCGGCCGCACCGCGGTGACCGACGGCCCGTTCGCCGAGGCGAAGGAGGTGATCGGCGGGTTCGCGATCGTGCGCGCAGCATCGCGGGCGGAGGCGATCGCGCTCGCACAGCGCGTCGTCGACGTGCACGTCGCCGCGGGCGTCCCCGAGATCGAGATGGAGATCCGCCCGCTCTATGACATGGACCAGGGTTGCGCGCCGTGAGGCGCGCCACGACCCGAAGGAGACCCCGATGCGATTCATGATGCTGATGATCCCGAAGGGCTACGAGGCGGCCGCGCCCGGCGCGATGCCCGCCGCCGACGCCGTCGCGGCGATGATGAAATACAACGCGTCGCTGCAGAAGGCGGGCGTGCTGCTCGCGCTCGACGGGCTGCACCCGCCGTCGATGGGCGCGCGCGTGAGCTTCCACGGCGGCAAGCCGAAGGTGACCGACGGCCCGTTCGCCGAGGCGAAGGAGGTGCTGGGCGGCTACTGGATGATCCAGGTGCGCTCGCGCGACGAGGCGATCGCGTGGGCGTCGCGTTGCCCGGCCGGCGACAACGAGGTGATCGAGATCCGCCAGGTGCAGGAGCTCGAGGACTTTCCCGCCGACGTTCAGAAGGTCGCGGCCGCGTTGCCCGCGATGCAACCGCAGCCCGGGGGCGGAAGCGCGCGGAGGCCGACATGATCCGCATGCTCGCTGTCGTCGCGGCGATCGCGCTCGCCGCGATCCTCGCGCTCGCGGCGTTCGAGCCCGACGAGTTCCGCGTGCAGCGGTCGACGACGATCAACGCGCCCGCCGCCAAGGTGTTCCCGCTGATCGACGACTTCCGTCGCTGGACCGCCTGGTCGCCGTTCGAGAAGATGGACCCGACGATGCGGCGGACCTACGGCGCGACGACCGCCGGCAAGGGCGCGACCTATGCGTGGGAAGGCGACGGCAAGGCGGGCGCGGGGCGCATGGAGATCGCCGAATCGACCGCGCCGTCGCGCGTCGGAATCGTGCTCGACTTCGAGAAGCCGATCGCCAACCGCGCGCGGACGACGTTCACGCTTTCGCCGCACGGCGACGCGACGCTGGTCACCTGGACGATGGAAAGCCCCAACCGCTACCTCGTCAAGGTGATGCACCTGTTCTTCGACGCCGAGCAGATCGTCGGCGACGACTTCGCACGCGGGCTCGCGGACCTCAAGGCTGCCGCGGAGAAGTCGTGACGCCCGTGGGCCCGCGCGACAGCGCCCCGTGACGGCGAACGCAACCCACCGCGCGATCGACGCGGTCTGGCGCATCGAGTCGGCGAAGATCATCGCGGGACTTGCGCGCATGCTGCGCGACGTCGGGCTCGCCGAGGAGCTCGCGCAGGACGCGCTCGTGGCCGCGCTCGAGACCTGGCCCGCGTCGGGCGTCCCGGACAACCCGGGCGCGTGGCTGATGGCGACCGCGAAGCATCGGGCGCTCGACGTGCTGCGGCGGCGCAAGCTCCTCGACCGCAAGCACCAGGAGCTCGCCTACGAGCTCGAGCTCGACCAGGAGCTCGCGAACCGTCAGGCCGAGGTCGCGCACGAGGACGAGATCGGCGACGACCTCCTGCGACTCGTGTTCACCGCGTGCCACCCGGTGCTCTCGCCCGAGGCGCGCGTCGCGCTCACGCTGAAGCTCCTCGGCGGCCTGTCGACCGAGGAGATCGCGCGCGCGTTCCTCGTGCCCGAGCCGACCATCGCACAGCGCATCGTGCGCGCGAAGCGCACGCTCGCCGAGGCCCGCATCCCGTTCGAGCTGCCCGCCGGCGACGCGCTCGCGCCGCGTCTTGCTTCCGTGCTCGAGGTGATCTACCTCGTGTTCAACGAGGGCTATGCGGCCACCGCCGGCGACCACTGGATGCGGCCGCAGCTGTGCGAGGAGGCGTTGCGCCTCGGACGCGTCCTCGCCGGCCTTGCACCGCAGGAGCCGGAGGTGCACGGCCTGGTCGCGCTGATGGAGATCCAGGCGTCGCGCGCGCGCGCGCGTGTCGGGCCCGGCGGCGAGCCGGTGCTGCTGCTCGATCAGGATCGCGCGCGCTGGGACCGCCTGCTGATCGGGCGCGGCCTCGCCGCGCTCGAGCGCGCCGAAGCGCTGGGCGGCGCGCTCGGCCGTTACGCGCTGCAGGCGGCGATCGCGGCCTGCCATGCGCGCGCCGCGACCGCGGACGACACCGACTGGGGCCGCATCGCCGCGCTCTACGACGCGCTCGCGCAGATCGCGCCGTCGCCGATCGTCGAGCTCAATCGCGCCGTGGCGGTGGCGATGGCGTTCGGCCCGGCGGCTGGGCTCGACCTGGTCGACGCGCTGGCCGACGAACCCACGCTCGAGGGCTACCACCTGCTGTCGAGCGTGCGCGGCGATCTCCTCGCGAAGCTCGGCCGCCATGCCGAAGCGCGCGAGGCGTTCGAGCGCGCCGCCTCGCTGACGCGCAATGCGCGCGAGCGCGACCTGATGCTCGAGCGCGCGGCGCGCTGCGCGCGCAACCTCGCGTCGCCCGCACGCGAATGACGGAACGCGACGACCGCCCTCACGCCGATCCCACGGAGCCGACGATGCCCCGCCCCCTCTTGTCCTCGCACCTGCGCCAGCGGCAGCCGCCGCCTGGACGCGACCCGTCGATCGGCACGCCCGTCGTCGTGCGCCTGCTCGCGCCCGGGGACGAAGTGCTGCTCGACGGCGCCGATGCGGCGCTCGTCGACGAAGGCGTCGACCGTCGCGCGATCGGCCGGCTCCTCGGCGATCCGCGGCGCCATGTCGCGATCGCGCTCGACGGCATGCGCATCGTCGGCATCGCGTTCGGGGCGCACCAGTCGCGCGGACGCCGCATGCCGGAGCTCGTCGTCGGCGACGTCCGCGTCGTGCCGTCGCACCGGCGCCGCGGCGTCGGTCGCCGCCTGCTCGCGCTGCTGCTCGGGCACGGCCGCGCGATCGGCTGCGCGCTGGCGACGGTCGAGGCCGAGCGCGACGACGCGGCGATGCGCCGGCTGTGCGCCGGGATGGGCGGCGTCGAGCAGGCCGAGCCGGTAGTGCGCGTGGCGTTTCCGCTGGCCTGAGGCGAGGGACGCGGCATCGCTTTTCTGCGCCCGCCGAACTCCGTCACAATGGCGCCTGGCCGCCGATCGCCCGTGGGGCGCGGAAGCCGCAGGGGGCGCCATGGACCAACGGGAGGACGCGATCACGGTGCGGCGGGTCACGCGCGAGGACGCCGCGGCCGTGACCGCGTGCGTGTGCGCGGCCAGCCTTCCGTGGGAACCGGTCGACGTTGGCAAGCCCGGGCGGAGCCCGCCATGAGCTTCGACGCCTTCGTCGAGCGCGCGTGGAACGACCATGCCGACGATCCTGGCGGCGTGGCGACGCGACTCGAGACCTCGCTCGCGCTGGTCGACGCGCCCGTGCGCATCGCGCCCTACGCGCGCCTGGTAACGCACGTGTTCGGCGAGCACCTCGGGCAGTGGCAGCGCGGCATGCGCGTGCTCGGGATGCTCACGGCGCGGGCTCGCGACGACGTCGCGGCGACGCGGACGCTAGCGCGAAGCACCGCCACGCTCTGCTACGCGAGCGGCGATGCTTCCGCGCTGGAACCGCTCGACGTCGACGATCGCATCGCCGCGCTCGCCACCGCGTCGTCCGCGTTCGCGGCGCGCGGCGCCCTCGCCCGCGCGCTCGACGCCTTCCACGACGCGCTCGCGCTTGCCGCCGAAGGCATTCCCGACGGCTCGCCGGCGTTGCGCGCGCTGGCGGCCGGCGGCAACAACCTGGCCGTGGCGCTCGAGGGGAAGCCCGATCGCGACGCGCGTGAGACGCGCGGCATGCTCGATGCGGCGCGTGCGGGGCTCACCTACTGGCGCCGCGCCGGCACCTGGCTCGAGGAGGAACGCGCGCTGTACCGGCTCGCGCGGAGCCTGCTGTGCGCCGGCCAGGCGCGCGAGGCCGCCGAGCAGGCGGCGCGCTGCCTCGCCTTGTGCGACGAGCATGCGGCACCGCCGTTCGAGCGCTTCTTCGGCACCGCGGCGCTGGCGCTCGCGCAGCGCGACGCCGGCGAGGCGAACGCGTTCGCGGCGTCGCGCGAGCGGGCGGCGGCGCTCCACGCGGCGCTCCCGGCCGACGAGCGTGCCGCCTGCGACGCCGTGCTCGCGGAGCTCGACGCGAGATGAGCCTCGCGGACCTCTTTCGCACCGAGCTGCCGATCGTGCAGGCGCCGATGGCCGGCGTGCAGGGCAGCGCGCTCGCGCTCGCCGTGTCGAACGCCGGAGGGTTGGGCTCGTTGCCGTGCGCGATGCTCACGCTCGAGGCGTTGCGTACCGAGATCGCGGCGCTCGCCGCCGGCACGCGCCATCCGTTCGGCGTGAATTTCTTCGTGCACACGCCCCCGGTGCCGAGCGCCGAGCGCGAGGCGGCATGGCGTGCCGTGCTCGCGCCTTACTACGACGAATACGGCATCGATGCGTCGACGATCGCGTCCGGTCCGGGTCGCATGCCGTTCACCGCCGAAGCCGCCGACGTGCTCGATGCCTACCGGCCCGCGGTCGTCAGCTTCCATTTCGGGTTGCCGGCCGCGGGTCTTCTCGCGCGCGTCAAGTCGTGGGGCTCCAAGGTCATCTCGTCGGCGACGACGGTGGACGAGGCGCGCTGGCTCGAGCGGCACGGCGTCGATGCGATCGTCGCGCAGGGGCTCGAGGCGGGCGGCCACCGCGGCATGTTCCTCACCGACGACCTGACGACGCAGCTCGGCACGATGGCGCTGGTGCCGCAGATCGTGCAGGCGGTTCGCGTTCCGGTCATCGCGGCGGGCGGCATCGCCGATGCCAGGGGCGTCGCCGCGGCGCTGGCGCTCGGCGCGGCCGGCGCGCAGGTCGGCACCGCGTACCTGCTGTGTCCCGAGGCGACGACGAGCGCAATCCACCGCGCGGCGATCGCGAGCGATGCATCGCGCCACACCGCGCCGACCAATTTGTTCACCGGCCGACCCGCGCGCGGCATCGTGAACCGGCTGATCCGGGAGCTCGGGCCGATGTGCGGCGTCGTGCCGGCCTTCCCGCTCGCGACCTCGGCTATCGCGCCGCTGCGGGCGAAGGCCGAGGCGCGCGGGTCCGGCGACTTCTCGCCGCTGTGGGCGGGCCAGAACGCCTCCGCGTGTCGCGAGCACGCCGCGGCGCGCATCACGCGCGAGATCGCCAGCGTCGCATGATGCCTGTCCGTCTCGTGCTCGCGCTCGGGCTCGCGTTCGCGGCGCTCGCCGCGATGCCGCAGTCGCAGGCGGCGACACAGCGCATCGGCTACCTGAGCAACAACACGCCGGAAGCGGCGGCGCCGTACGTGGCGGCGTTCCGCGAGGGCCTGCGCGCGCAGGGACTGGTCGAGGGACGCGACGTGACGATCGAGTTCCGCTACGCGAACCGGCGCTTCACCGAGCTGCCGGCGCTCGCGCGCGAGCTCGTCGCGATGAAGGTCGACGTGATCGTCGCGCACGTGACCGAGGCTTCGCTCGCCGCGCACGCGGCGACGAGGACGATTCCCATCGTCATCGTCGGCGTCGGCGATCCGGTCGGCGTGGGCCTGGTCACGAACCTGTCGCGGCCTGGCGGCAACGTGACCGGCAGCTCGGGGATGACCGTCGAGACGGCCGGCAAGACCGTGGCGCTGCTCAAGGAGGTCGTGCCAGGCCTGAAGCGCGTCGGCGTGCTGTGGAATCCGGCGAACGCCACCTACCAGCGCCAGCTGCTGCGCGAAGTGCAGGCCGCGGCGCGCAGCCTCTCTGTCGAGGCGAAGACCTACCCGATGACCGACCTCGAGGCGATCGAGCAGTCGTTCAGGGATATGAAGAAGGACCGGGTAGGCGGGGTGGTTGCGCTCTCCGACCCGGTGCTGGTGGCGCACGGCCAGCGCATCGCCGCCCTCGCCCGTGCAGCCCGGCTGCCCTCGATCGGCGGCCTGCTGCCCTACGCCGACCAGGGCGGGCTCCTCGCGTACGGGCCGGACTTCGTCGCGCTGTCCCGCGACGCCGCCGACCCGGTCGCGCGCATCCTCCGCGGCGCGAAGCCCGGCGATCTTGCCGTCTCCCGCCCGTCGCGGTTCGAGTTCGTCGTGAACGCCAAGACCGCCAAGGCCATCGGCGCGACGATCCCGCCTGCGCTGCAATTGCGTGCCGACCGCGTAACCGAATGAGCGCGCCCGCGCGCGGCCTTCGCGTCTTTCCGCAGGATTCGACGCGGAGTAAGCTATCCGCATTCCCGCTCCCCCCGCGACGATGGAGCCCGTCCTCGTCCTGATCCTGCTGCCGGTGGCGATCGGCGCGCTCGCCGAAGCCGCCTTCCGCGACGCGCGGCGCGCCTCGCTCGTCGCCGCGCTCGGCTCGACGCTCGCGGTCGGCGTCGCGGTGCAGGCGCTCGACCGCAACGAAAGCTGGAGCTGGATCGCCGCGGTGCTGGTCTCGCCGTTGCCGATC
>DATLIR010000067.1:0-9081 GCA_035539315.1 Casimicrobiaceae bacterium | reverse complement strand
GGGCAGGGGAGCGAGCGTCGCGTTCGCGGGCGTCGCCGAAGGCGCAGCCTACCGCAACCTGCTGGTGCTGGTCGAGCTCAAGGGCGGCAACGACGGCCTCAATACGCTCGTCCCGATCGACGATCCCGGCTATGCGCGGCTGCGGCCGAAGCTCGCCATCGCGCGCGACCAGTCGATCCGGCTCTCCGACCGTGCGGCGCCCCCACAGCGGCAACAGCGCCGCGAGCTCGCGATCCTGCAGGGCGTCGGCTATCCGGAACCCATCCTCTCGCACTTCCGCTCGATCGAGATCTGGGAGACCGCATCGCGCAGCGACCAGCTGCTGGCGGACGGATGGCTCGCGCGCGCCTTCGCACGACGGCCGGTGCCGGAGAGCTTCGCGGCGGACGGCGTGGTAGTCGGCGGGAACGAGCTGGGTCCGCTCGCCGGCGGCGGCACCCGTACGATCGCGCTCGCCAACCCCGAGCAGTTCCTGCGCCGCGCGAAGCTCGCCGCGCCCTCGGGCGAGCGCCGCAATGCCGCGCTCGCGCACATCCTGAAGACCGAAACTGACATCGTGCAGGCGGCCGCGCACCTCGACGGAAACCACCCTTTCACTACGACGTTCCCGACGAGCCCCTTCGGCAATGCCGTCAAGACCGCCGCACGCGTCGTCGCGAACGAGGCCGGCGTCGCCGTCGTGCACCTGTCGCTCGGCAGCTTCGACACGCACGCCAACCAGGCGGCGACGCACGCGCGCCTGCTGGAGGACCTGGCGCGCGGGTTGGCGGCACTCGAGGCCGCGATGCGCGAGATCGGGCGCTGGGATCGCACGCTCGTCGTCACCTACGCGGAGTTCGGGCGGCGCCCGAAGGAAAACCTGTCGGGCGGCACCGACCACGGTACCGCGAGCGTGCAATTCGCGCTCGGCGGGCGCGTCGCGGGCGGGCTCTACGGCGCGGCGCCGTCGCTCGACCGCGTCGGCGACGGCAACCTCGCGCACGCGATCGACTTCCGGCAGGTCTACGCGACCGTGCTCGACGGGTGGTGGACGGGCGACTCGCGCGCGGTGCTCGGCGCGCGCTACGAGACGCTGCCGATCCTTCGTGCCTGAGGAAACCGCGCTGCGCTACGCGCGATAGCGGTCGAGACCGGCGCGATCGACCTCGAACCCGAGGCCGGGCCGTGTCGGAACGTCGACCCATCCGTCGACCTGTCGCACCGGCTGGTCGACCAGCTGCTCGCGGAACGGATGCGACGAGCGGTCGTACTCGAGTATCGGCGCCTGCGCGTACAGCGAATGGTGTGCGGGCGGGACCGCGGCGATGACTTGCAACGACGCCGCCTGCGCGACGGCCGAGCCCCACACGTGCGGGTTGACCTGGATGCCATGGGCGTGCGCCAGCGCAACGATGTGACGGGCCGCCGTAATGCCGCCGCACGAGCCGACGTCGGGTTGCGCGATGTCGACCGCGTGCGCACCGAGGAGCTCGCGGTAGCCGAACAGCGTGTGCTCGTTCTCGCCGCCGGCGATCGGCATCGTGAGCTTCTGCCTCATCTCGACGTAGCCCGCGATGTCCTCGGGCGCAACGGGCTCCTCGTACCATCGGAGGTTGAAGTCGCTGAGCGCACGCCCGAGGCGCAAGGCCTCGGCGCGACCGTACGCGTGGTTGGTGTCGATCATCAGCGCGACCGGCTTGCCCTGGATCGCCTTGCCGATCGCCCGCATGCACGCGAGGTCGTCGTCGACGCCATACCCGAGCTTGACCTTCATGTGCGAGAAGCCCGCGTCGAGGTGACGTAGCGCTTCGTCCGCGAGCCGATCCGCTTCGCCTTGGCCGTGAATGCGATAGAAGCCGGTTGCGTACGGCTGTACCCGCGTCCGGAATGCGCCGCCGAGCAGCGAATGGACCGGAACGCCGTGGAACTTGCCCGCGATGTCCCAGAGCGCAATGTCGACGGCGCTGATCGCCGCCACCACCGAGCCCTTGCGGCCGTAGTCGCGCGTCATGTCGTACATCCGGTGCCAGAGGACCTCGACGTCGAGCGCGTTCGCGCCGGTCACCAGGGGTCGCAATGCCTTGTCGATGACGGTCGCGGCGATCTGGGGCGGCTCGAGGCCCTGCGCGAACGCCTCGCCCCACCCGCTGACGCCCGCGTCGGTGTGCACCTCGACCAGCGTGGCCGAGCGCTGCCGCACCCAGCCTTGCGAGAACGCGAACGGCTCCGGCAACGGTGATGCCAGGACATGGACGTCGAGGCCGGTGATCTTCATGGCGCCCCGCGCTTGCCCGTCAGCCAACACCCATCGCGTTCGCGTCCCACGCCGCGAGGAACTCGCGCCAGTGCGGCGCCCCGATCGCCGCGATCTTCTCGCGAGCGAGCGAGATCTCCTGCGCGTAGGCGCCGGCGGTGAGCTCGCCGCGCATCAGCCGGAAGCGCTGGTACAGAAGGTAGGTGTTGAGCGCGTCGGTCTCGCAGTAGCGCCTCACCTCGTCGAGGCCGCCACGGGCGATCGCCCCCGCGACGTCGCCTCCGTCCATCCCGAGCTTCCCGGGGAAGCCGCAGAGCTTCGCCATCGCGTCGAGCGGGGCGTTGGCGCGCGGCTGGAACTGCGCGAGCACGTCCATCAGGTCGAGGTGGCGCGTGTGGTAGCGTGCGAGGTAGTTGTTGAACCTGAACTCGCGGTCCTCGTCGCCCCAGTCCCAGTAGCGCTGAGCGCTCACGCCGTGGATCAGCGCACGGTGGTGCAGCACGGGCAGGTCGAAGCCGCTGCCGTTCCAGCTCACGAGCTGCGGCGTGAATTTCTCGATCCCCTCGAAGAAGCGCCGGATCAGGTCGGCCTCGGACTCGCCGGGCTCGCCCACCGACCACACCCTGAGGTCGTCGTTGCGACGCAGCGCGCAGGCGATCGCCACCACCTTGTGCAGGTAGTGCGGCGGGAAGTCGCCGCCGGTCTGCGCGCGGCGCGCCTGCGCGTAGCCCTCGGCGACGTCGGCGTCGGGCAGATCGGCCGGCAGGCCATTCAGCCGGCGGATGCCGGCGAGGTCGGGCACCGTCTCGAGGTCGAAGGCGAGGATCGGCGTCATGCGCGGCGAACGCTCGTCATCCGAACACGCCGGTCGACAGGTAGCGGTCGCCGCGGTCGCACACGATGAAGACGATGGTCGCGTCGCGCACCTCGCGCGACACGCGCAGCGCGACGGCGCAGGCGCCACCCGAGCTCACGCCGGCGAAGATGCCTTCCTCGCGTGCGAGCGCGCGCGTCGTCTCCTCCGCGTCCGGTTGCGTGACCGGCTCGACACGGTCGACGCGCCGGGCGTCGTAGATCTTCGGCAGGTAGGCCTCCGGCCACTTTCGGATGCCCGGTATCGACGCACCTTCGGCGGGCTGCGCACCGATCACCACGATCGCAGGATTGCGCTCCTTGAGGTAGCGCGACACGCCCATGATCGTTCCGGTGGTCCCCATCGCGGACACGAAGTGCGTGAGGCGCCCTGCCGTGTCGCGCCACAGCTCGGGACCCGTGCCGCGGTAGTGCGCAAGCGGATTGTCCGGGTTGGCGAACTGGTCGAGGATCGTGCCGCGGCCCTCGTCGCGCAAGCGCTGCGCGAGATCGCGCGCGCCCTCCATCCCCTGCTCCTTCGTGACCAGGATCAGCTCGGCGCCGTACGCGGTCATCGCCTGGCGACGCTCGGTCGACAGGTTGTCGGGCATGACCAGCACGATCCGGTAGCCCTTCGTCGCCGCCACCATCGCGAGCGCGATGCCGGTGTTGCCCGACGTCGCCTCGATCAGCGTGTCGCCTGGCCGGATGTCGCCGCGCTTCTCGGCCTCGACGATCATCGACAGCGCCGGACGATCCTTCACCGAGCCGGCCGGGTTGTTGCCCTCCAGCTTCGCGAGGATCGTGTTCGACGTCGCGCCGGGCAGCCGCGCGAGCCGGACGAGCGGCGTGTTGCCGATCGTGGAGTCGAGGGTCGGAAGCATCGCGGCCGAAGGATGACGGGCCCTGCCGCGAGCGACGTTCGCACGCGTCGAGAGGCGGCGACGGGAGCTCCCATCGGTCACCGGGTCGTCGCAGGCAAGTCTAGCATCGCGTCGAAGGCCGCCGGCCGTCCTCCGCTGCGCTCGGCGCGAGCCGCCGCGTCACTTGCGGGGCCGCTCGTCCTGGATGCGCCCCGCCGCCTGCGCAGTGCCCTTTCCCTTCACCTCCGCCACCTCGGCCTTGCCGGTGCCCTTGGCCGGAACCGCGGCGACGGTCAGCTCGGGCCGCAGGCGCTCGACCAGCTTGTCGCGGAAGCCCTTCACCTGCTTCAGGTCGTCGACCGACTTGAACGGTCCGTGCGTCTTGCGGTGCTCGACGATCGCCGCCGCCTTCGACGGCCCGATGCCGGGCACCGCGACCAGTTCGTCGGGCGACGCGGTGTTGAGGTTGACCGCGGCGAGCGCGGCGGACGGTGCGGCCAGGCACGCGAGCGCGCAGGCGGTCGCGAGGACAGTGCGGATCATGGCGTTCTCCGGGAGGATCGATGGGTCGACCGCGCCGGCGCTCCGCGGGTCGCGATGCGCGCGTGCCGGTCGTGCCGCCAGTCTCGCGTTCAGGCGCGCTCGCGCGCCATCAGCCATTCGACGTAGCGCGATACGCCCTCGTCGAGCGTGAGGGTCGTCGCCGCGTAGCCGCTCGCTCGCAGGCGCGAGAGATCCGCCTGCGTGTAGTTCTGGTAGCGGCCGACGAGTGCCGGCGGGAACGGCACGTACGTGATCGCACCCTCGGCGACGAGCTCGGCAACCTCCGCTGCGGGCCGGCCCTCGATCGCGCGCGCCGCATTGATGATCGCCGCGGCGACGGCATTGTAGGTTTCCGCACGCCCGCTGCCGACGTTGAAGATGCCGGAGCGCTCCGGGTGGTCGAGGAAGTCGAGGTTGACGCGCACGACGTCGTCGACCGACACGAAGTCGCGCCGCTGCTCGCCGTTGGCGATGCCGTCCGCGCCCTCGAACAGGCGCACGCGGCCGTCGGCGCGGTACTGGTTCCAGAAGTGCCACATCACCGACGCCATGCGGCCCTTGTGCTGCTCGTGCGGGCCGTAGACGTTGAAATAGCGGAAGCCGGCGATCGGCGCGGTGCGGTCGTCGAGCGTGCGCCGGACCCGGTGGTCGAACGCGACCTTCGAGTAGGCGTAGACGTTGAGCGGCGTCTCGTGCTCGCGCGCCTCGGCGAAGTTCGTGCCGTTGCCGTACACGGCGGCGCTCGACGCGTAGTAGAGCGGCACGTCGTCGTTCTGGCAATGCTCGAGCAGCCGCACCGAGTAGCGGTAGTTGTTGCGCATCATGAAGGCGCCGTCGCGCTCCATCGTGTCCGAGCATGCGCCCTGGTGCAGCACCGCGGCGAGGTCGCCGTCGAAATCCCCGTCCTCGAGCCGCGCCGCGAACTCGTCGGCATCGAGGTAGTCGGCGATGTCGAGCCCGACGAGGTTGGCGAACTTGTCGCTGGCGTCGAGACGGTCGACTGCGAGGATGTCGCGCTCGCCGCGCGCATTGAGCGCACGGCAGAGGTTCGCGCCGATGAAGCCCGCGGCTCCTGTGACGACGGTGTACATGGGTGGCCCTTCGCCTAGAGCTCGAGGTCGACGCGGCCGACCTCGGTGGTGTGGACGCGCACGCGCGGCGCGAGCGCGCACAGGAGCTCGTAGCCGACGGTCGACGCCGCGGCGGCAACGTCGTCGACGGGCAGGCCCTCGCCCCAGAGCACGACCGGGCTGCCGACGCGCGCCTCCGGCACCTCGGTCAGGTCGACCGTGATGAGGTCCATGGACACGCGTCCTGCGATGCGCGCCTTGCGCCCGGCCACCAGCACCGGCGTCCCGTTGGGGGCATGGCGCGGATAGCCGTCGGCGTAGCCGCAGGCGACGACGCCGAGGCGGTGCGGGCGCGACGCGGTGTAGCTCGCGCCGTAGCCGGCGGTGTCGTTCGCCCTGAGGGACTGGATCGCGATGAGCTCCGAGCGCAGCGTCATCACCGGCGTCAGGCCCAGCATCTCGGCGGTGTCGAACGGGAACGGCGTCGCGCCGTACAGCATGATCCCGGGTCGCACGTAGTCGCCGCCGACCTCGGCGTAGCGGAACACGCCGGCCGAGTTCGCGATCGACCGCGGGTAGGGCAGCCCGCGGCACGCCGCCTCGAACGCCGCGAGCGGCTCGGCGACGCCCTCCTCGTCGTCGGCGCGCGCCAGGTGCGTCATGAGCCGCAGCGCCGCGACCGAGGGTGAATGGGCGAGGCGCTCGCACACGCGCGCGACCTCGTCGCCGGCGAAGCCCAGGCGGTTCATGCCGGTGTTGACCTTGACGAAGACCTCGAGCGCCCGCGGCAGGACCGCCAGCTCGAGCATGCGAGCCTGGTCTGCGCTGTGCACCACAGTTGCAAGCCGGCGCTGCGAGACCTCGGCGAGCTCGCGCTCCTCGAAAAACCCTTCGATCAACAGGATGCGCCGTGTGTACAGGTGTTCGCGCAGCGTCGAAGCGGCGTCCAGCTCGACCAGTGCGAGGCCGTCGGCGTCGTCGAGCGCGGGCAGGACGCGCGTGAGGCCGTGCCCGTACGCATTGGCCTTGACCACCGCCAGGATCTTCGCGCCGGGCGCCGCGGCGCGCGCGCGCGCGAGGTTCGAGCGCAGCGCGGCGAGGTTGATTTGCGCGAAGAGCGGGCGGGACACGGTGGGAACGGCGGGCGAGCGTCGCGCGGCGGGACCGGGAAAACAGCCCGGCGGGCTGCGTTGCCGCGCCGCGTCATTGGGACGGCACCGCAATCGTGGTATAAACGCGCCGGTCGCGCGACCGGAATCGAAGGGGATCATACCAAAGCCCCCACCGTCCGCGCCCGCCCCCGACCCGGGGGTTCGATCGTGTTCGCGGCGGTCCCGCGCCCACGTTCCGTCGCGGAGCCCGCTTGGAGAGCTTTACCGACCGGCCGTTGTGGTGGTTCGCCCCGTCGCCCCCGTTCGCCGGCCGCGGTCGGCCGTACCCGCCCGATAGCGCCCGCCGCGCGCACGCCGACCGTGCCGGGAAGCCGCGCCGATGAAGCGCGGCTTCTACACGATCATGGCGGCGCAGTTCTTCAGCTCGCTCGCCGACAACGCGCTGCTCGTCGCCGCCATCTCCCTCCTGCGCCAGATGAGCGAGGCGGCGTGGATGACGCCGGCGCTGAAGCAGAGCTTCGTCGTGTCGTACGTCGTGCTCGCGCCGCTCGTCGGCGCGTTCGCCGACTCGATGCCGAAGGGCAAGGTGATGCTGATCACCAACGGCATCAAGATCGCCGGCTGCGCGCTGATGCTGTTCCACGTGCACCCGCTCGCGGCGTATGCGGTAGTGGGCCTCGGCGCGGCCGCGTATTCGCCGGCCAAGTACGGGATCCTGACGGAGCTCCTGCCGCCGCAGCAGCTGGTCGTCGCCAACGGCTGGATCGAGGGCACGACGGTGGGCTCGATCATCCTCGGCGTACTGCTGGGCGGCGCGCTGGTGAGCCCGCGCGTGTCCACCGGCCTGCTCGGCTTCGACCTCCCGGGCATCGACACCGGCATCGACACGCCGCCCGAGGCCGCGATCTGCATCATCATGGTCGCCTACGCGATCGCCGCCGGGTTCAACTGGTTCATCCCCGACACCGGCGTCGACCACCGCACGCCGAGCCGCAACCCGATTGCGCTGGTGCGCGAGTTCGCGCACTGCGTCTACCTCTTGTGGCGCGACAAGCTCGGGCAGATCTCGCTCGCGACGACGACGCTGTTCTGGGGCGCCGGGGCCACGCTGCAGTTCATCGTGATCGACTGGGCGGCGCGCAACCTGGGCTTCAACCTGTCGCAGGCATCCTACCTGCAGGGCGTCGTGGCGCTCGGCATCGCGGTCGGCGCGATCCTCGCCGCGCGACTGGTCACGCTGCGCGACTCGGTACGCGTGCTCCCGATGGGGGTCGCCATGGGATTCGTCGTGATCGTCATGGTGCTGGTCACGCAGCTTCCGATCGCGATCGTGCTGATGATCGCGGTCGGAGCGCTCGCGGGGTTCTTCGTCGTGCCGATGAACGCGCTGCTGCAGCATCGCGGGCACGTGCTGATGGGCGCCGGCCACTCGATCGCGGTGCAGAACTTCAACGAGAACATCGGCATCCTGATCATGGTCGGCCTCTACGCCCTGATGGTGCGCACGGGCATGTCGGTCAACGTCGCGATCGTGATGTTCGGCGTGTTCGTCAGCTCGACGATGGCGCTGGTGATGGTCCTGCACCGGCGCAACCAGGTCCGCGGCGACTCGCTGCACCTGATCGGCCTCGAGAAGTCCGGGCACGGGCACTGAGAAACGGCGCCAGGCGATAGGCGTCACGCCGTCGCTTCGACACCCGACCGCGACGCCACCGTCCGGCGTCCACGCGACGCGCCGCCGCGCATCGCTTCTCGCCTGTCGCCGGCCCCTTAGATCACGACCGGACGGTTCGGCAGTTCGTTCGCGTCGTCGCCCTTCGGGAACGCGCGCGCGAGCAGCGCCGAGATCGCCGCGATGCCTGCCAGCGTGCCCTCCTCGAAACGGCCTTCGCGATACTCCGCTTCCATCGTCGCGCAGATCTCCTGCCACGCGGCCTCGCCCACCAGCCGGTGGATCCCGCGGTCGGCGACGATCTCGACGTCGCGGTCGGCGAGCAGCAGATAGACCAGCACGCCGTTGTTGTGCTCGGTGTCCCACACGCGCAGCAGGCCGAACACCTCGAGCGCACGCTCGCGCGGCGAAAGTTGGGCAAGCACGCGCGCCACGGGCAGTGCCGGCTCGATCGCGAGCATGATCTGCCCGGCATGGCGTTGCTCGGCCGCGGCGATCGCCTGCTCGATGCGATCGAGCGTGGCGGACGGGAACGCGCCTTTCGCGTCCGCCTGGTCGGTGATCGCGTGCCGCCACCACCGCATCGGTTTGCGCCAGGGCATCGTCGCTCCGCTACCAGCCGCCCGACGCGCCGCCGCCGCCGAAGCCGCCGCCGCCGCCGGACCAGCCACCGCCGAGGCCGCCGCCTCCGCCCCCGCCCCAGCCGCCGCCGGTGGGAATCCACACGCCGCCGCCG
>DATLIR010000066.1:0-13055 GCA_035539315.1 Casimicrobiaceae bacterium | reverse complement strand
TGAAGGAGAGCGAAGTCAAGTTCGTCGACTTCCGCTTCACCGACACGCGGGGCAAGGAACAGCACGTCACGGTGCCGGTGTCGGCATTCGACGAGGACAAGTTCAGCGCCGGCCACGCCTTCGACGGCTCGTCGATCGCCGGCTGGAAGGGCATCGAGGCGTCGGACATGCTGCTGATGCCCGACCCGAACACCGCCAACATCGACCCGTTCATGGACGAGACGACGCTCAACATCACCTGCGACGTGATCGAACCCTCGGACGGCAAGGGCTACGAGCGCGACCCGCGCTCGCTCGCGAAGCGCGCCGACGCCTATCTCAAGTCGACCGGCATCGGCGACGTCTGCTACTTCGGCCCCGAGCCCGAGTTCTTCATCTTCGACGCGGTCGAGTTCTCGGTCGACATGTCGGGCAGCTACTGCAAGGTGTTCTCGAGCGAGGCCGCCTGGTCGGGGGCGGAGAAGTTCGAGGGCGGCAACATGGGGCACCGTCCCACCGTGAAGGGCGGCTATTTCCCGGTGCCGCCGGTCGACTCGCTGCAGGATGTCCGCTCGGCCATCTGCCTCGCGCTCGAGGCGATGGGCGTCGAGGTGGAGGTGCACCACCACGAGGTCGCCAACGCGGGCCAGTGCGAGATCGGCACGAAGTTCGCTCCGCTGGTGCAGCGCGCCGACTGGCTGCAGATCCTCAAGTACGCCGTGCACAACACGGCGCACGCGTACGGCAAGACCGCGACCTTCATGCCCAAGCCGATCGTCGGCGACAACGGCTCGGGCATGCACTGCCACCAGTCGATCTTCAAGGGCGGCAAGAACCTGTTCGCGGGCGACGGCTACGCGGGACTCTCGGAGTTCGCGCTCTACTACATCGGCGGGATCATCAAGCATGCGAAGGCTCTCAACGCGATCACGAATCCCGGCACGAATTCCTACAAGCGGCTCGTGCCGGGCTTCGAGGCCCCGATCAACCTCGCGTACTCGGCGCGCAACCGCTCGGCCGCGATCCGCGTTCCCTATGTCGCGAACCCGAAGGGTCGCCGCATCGAGGTGCGCTTCCCGGACCCGACCGCGAATCCGTACCTCGCGTTCTCGGCCATGATGATGGCGGGCCTCGACGGCGTGCAGCACAAGATCCATCCGGGCGACCCGATGGACAAGAATTTGTACGACCTCGAGCCCGAGGAGGCCGCGAAGGTGCCGCACCCCTGCGCGTCGCTGGACGAGGCGCTCGACCACCTCGACAAGGATCGTGCGTTCCTCACCAAGGGCGGCGTTTTCACCAACGACATGATCGATGCCTACATCAGCCTCAAGATGGAGGAGGTCACGCGCTTTCGGATGACGACGCATCCGGTCGAGTACGAGATGTATTACTCGCTGTAGTCCCCGCGCCCGTCTCGCGCGTTGCACTTTGGTCGGAGGGGGCAGGCCGGCGGCCTGTCCCCTTCGTCGTCGGACGCCGGTCCGATACACTGAGACGAGATGGGTTCCCGGAAGACCGCGCTGGCCTGGTGCGCTGCCGCCCTGTTGGGGTGCGCGGGGACAGCGTGCGCGCAGGCGCTCGCGCAGAAGGCGAAGGACGAAGGCTGCACCGACAAGCCGGTGCGCCTGTCCGGAAGCGAGATGTACAAGTGCACGTCGCGCAGCGGGAACGCCTCGTACTTCAACGTTCCCGATGCGGGCCCGGACGCGCCCGCGGCGTCCCGGCCGGCCGCATCGACCGCGACGCGCTCGGCGAGCGTGCCGACGCCGTCGAGCTTCCCGAAGGTCGACGCGGGCACGCAGAAGTCGCGCGACGACCTGCGCCGCAAGGTGCTGCAGGACGAGCTCGCGAGCGAGGAGAAGCTGCTCGCCGAGGCGAAGACCGCGTGGGGCGACGGCTCGCCGGCGCCGCTGCCCGAGGAGCGCACCAGCGCGCAGAAGTACGCCGACCGCATCGGGCGGCTGCGCCAGACGGTGCTGCTGCACGAGCGCAACGTCGAGGCGCTGAAGCGCGAGCTCGCGACGCGCTGACGCGCTTCCGCCCGTTGCGCGCGCTCCGCCGCTCCGCTCCGGCGCGGTTATTGCTAAATGATGGTGTTGATGCGCGCGGCGCCGCACGCGCCGCGCCGCAACCCGCCCCGTGATCCGCATTCCCTTCCTCGAGCCCGCTTCGCCTGCCGCCTGCGCGGGGCTCGAGCTCGTCGCGACGGCCGTGCTCCTGATCGGCACGGACGGGCGCATCACCTGGGCGAACCCGGCGGCCGAGAACCTGTTCGAGCTGTCGCGCAAGAAGCTCGTCAAGCGGCGGCCCTCGCAGGTGTTCGGCGACAGCAGCGCGCTGGACGCCGCGATCGCCAAGGCGCGCGCCGGGGGCGCGTCCTATACCGAGCAGGAGATCGAGCTCGCCGCGGCCGGCAAGGCCAGGCTGCACCTGTCGTGCACGGCGACGCCGGTCGACCTCGACGATGCGGACGTGCTGGTCGAGTTCCGCCACATCGACCAGCAGCTCAAGATCGCGCGCGAGGAGCGCCTGAACGAGCAGCAGCAGGCGAACCGCGAGCTGATCCGCAGCCTCGCGCACGAGATCAAGAACCCGCTCGGCGGGATCCGCGGCGCGGCGCAGCTGCTCGAGCGCGAGCTCGACGCGCCCCCGCTGATCGAGTACACGCAGGTCATCATCGGCGAGGCGGACCGGCTGCAGTCGCTGGTCAACCGGCTGCTGACGCCGCACCGGCTGCCGACCTTTCGCGCGATCAACGTGCACGAGGTGCTGGTGCGCGTGAAGGGCGTCGTGCAGGCCGAGTTCCCGCAGATCCCGGTCGCGCTCGACTTCGACACCTCGCTCCCCGAGTTCGACGCCGACCCCGAGCAGCTCACGCAGGCCGCGCTCAACATCGTGCGCAACGCCGCGCAGTCGCTCGCGGGCACGACCGCCGACCCGCGCATCGTCGTGTCGTCGCGCGTCGCGCGCAACGCGATGCTCGCGCGCAAGTTCCACCGCCTCGCGATCGCGATCGGCGTCGCCGACAATGGCCCGGGCGTGCCCGACGAGCTGCGCGAGAAGATCTTCTTCCCGCTCGTGTCGGGCCGCGAGGGCGGCAGCGGGCTCGGACTCACGATCGCGCAGACCTTCGTCGCGCAGCACGGCGGCAGCATCGAGTGGGAGAGCCGGCCCGGCCACACGGTGTTCACGATCCTGCTCCCGCTCGACCCGCCGCGCGGCCAACCCTGAATCGAAGGAACGCCAAGATGCATGCCTACGACTACGAGCCGCCCCGCGGCGGCGACGCGATGCGGGCGGTGTGGATCGTCGACGACGATCGCTCGATCCGCTGGGTGCTCGAGAAGGCGCTCGCGCGCGAGGGCATCGCGTACAAGACGTTCAGCTCCGCCTACGAGGTGCTGCAGGCGCTCGCGGTGAGCCAGCCGCAGGTGCTGGTCTCCGATATCCGGATGCCCGGCGAGTCGGGCATCTCGCTCCTCTCCAAGGTCAAGGAGCGCTATCCGACCATCCCGGTCATCGTGATGACCGCGTACTCGGACCTCGACAGCGCGGTACAGGCGTTCCAGGGGGGCGCGTTCGAGTACCTGCCCAAGCCGTTCGACGTCGACCACGCGATCGCGCTTATCCGCCGCGCGACGTCGGAGACGCCGATGGCTGCGCCTGCCGCGGTCGCGGCTGCCGAGCCGGCCGAGATCCTCGGACAGGCGCCGGCGATGCAGGAGGTGTTCCGCGCGATCGGACGCCTGTCGCAGTCGAACGCGACGGTGCTGATCACCGGCGAGTCGGGGACCGGCAAGGAGCTGGTCGCGCGCGCGTTGCATCGCCACAGCCCGCGCGCGCCCGGGCCGTTCGTCGCGATCAACACGGCGGCGATCCCGAAGGACCTGCTCGAGAGCGAATTGTTCGGCCACGAGCGCGGCGCGTTCACCGGCGCGCAGAGCGCGCGCCGCGGGCGCTTCGAGCAGGCCGAGGGCGGAACGCTGTTCCTCGACGAGATCGGCGACATGCCGCCCGACCTGCAGGTGCGCCTCCTGCGCGTGCTGTCCGACGGCGAGTACTACCGCGTCGGCGGCCATGCGCCGCTGAAGGCCAACGTGCGCGTGATCGCGGCGACGCACCAGTTGCTCGAGGAGCGCGTGCGCCAGGGCCTGTTCCGCGAGGACCTGCTGCACCGCCTCAACGTCGTGCGACTGCGGCTGCCGCCGCTGCGCGAGCGTCCCGAGGACATCCCGCCGCTCGCGCGCCATTTCATGCAGAAGAGCGCACGCGAGCTCGCGGTCGAGACCAAGGTGCTGTCCGACGACGCGCTGAAGTCGCTGCAGGGGTTCGCGTTCCCGGGCAACGTCCGGCAGCTCGAGAACGTGTGCCACTGGCTCACCGTGATGGCGCCGGGGCAGCGCATCGAGGCGGTCGACCTGCCGCCCGAGGTGCGCGAGCCCGCGCTGCCGCCGGGCACGCGCCCCGGAGAGGCGGGCTGGCAGCACGGGCTCGACCGCGAGCTCGCCGCGGCGCTCGCGCGCGGGGAGAAGTCGGTGGGCGACCGCCTCGAGCGCGAGTTCGAGATGACGCTTATCCGCCGCGCGCTGATGCACACCGGCGGCCATCGCATGGACGCTGCGCAGTGGCTCGGCTGGGGCCGCAACACGCTCACCCGCAAGATCCAGGAGCTCGGGATGGAGGAGGAGCTGCGCAAGGTCGAGCGGTAAGGGGTCAGAGACGACGCTCGCAGACGCCGGCGCCATGCCACCGGCCTGCGCGAGCGTCGTCTCTGACCCCTACGGCGCGATCCCGCGCCGCGGTCCGCGCACCAGGTAGTCCGGCGCGATCGGGCCGCGCGGTTGCGCGAACCAGCCTGGCGCGATGACGAAATAGCCGTCGAATACGCCGATGCCGTCGTCGGGGCCGATCGACCAGTCGAACTTCGCGTCGCGCGACCAGAGCAGGTAGAGCGTGCCCGGGTCGAGCCTGCCGTCGGCCAGCGTCGCCGTGATCGCGGCATTGGCCTGCGCGATGCGCGGGAACGACACGCGCGCGAACTGCCCGGTGTTGATCGCCATGCCGTAGTCGACGGCGTACAGCGAGAGCCACTCCCAGCCGCGCGCGGTGTTCGCGACCGGCGCCATCCGGATGACGCGGTAGTGCTTCGCCGCCTCGGCCCAGAACGGCGACACCAGCGGCGTGGTCCGCGCCGCCGGGGCCACGATGAAGCGGTCGTGGAAATAGCCGCGCATCGCGAGAAAGCGCGGCGACAGGTCCGCGAGCTGCAAGGCGACGCAGCCGACGATGACGGCGGTGGCGGCGTTCGGCGCGAAGCGCGCCGCGACGATCGCGGCCGCGGCGAACGTCAGCGCATACATCGCGACCCACAGCAGTCGGCCCGACGCGCGCAAGGTCGCCAGCGTGTCGAGCAGCTTGCCCCTGATCGGGACCTCGAGCACGACGCGATCGCCCCAGGCGACCTGGTGCGAGAGCGCGATGGCGCAAAGCAGCGCCGCGATCACGATCAACGGCAGGTACGGGCGCAGGTTCGGCCGCGGCGCGCCGGGCTTCAGGAAGGCGACGAGCGCGATCGCCAGCATCACGAGGACGCCGAGGCCGAGATAGCCGTAGCCCTCCATCTCGGCGCCCTTCATCACCGGCAGGTTGGGCAGGAAGCGCGAGCCCCAGCCGGGATTGAAGAACGCGTTGAGGTTCGCGGCGTACTTGCCGTAGTAGAAGCTGCCGCCGGAGATCGCGTCGCGAGGCAGGACGAAATAGCCGGCGAGCGCCATCGCCGTGCAAAGCGCGATCGCGACGATCGTCACGTGCCGCATCCACTCGCCGACGCCCGGGCGCGGCTCGGGATCGAAATGGCGGCGCCGCAACACGTCGGCGACCCACAGCGCGAGCACGAGATAGAGCAGGTAGGCGTGCACCAGCGACGCGAGGCAGGTCACAGCGACCCAGTGTCCCGTCGCGAGCTCGCGCCGCGGCTCAAGCGCGAGCCACAGGCCCCACAGCACCAGCCAGTGCGACATCAGCGCGTAGTGGCCGATGGCGCGGTCGAGCAGCGGCACGCTCGCGACGAACAGCAGCGCGATCGCGTAGCGGTCGATCGGGCGGTCGGAGGCGAGCGCGGCGAGCAACCCGCCGAAGAAACCCTGCAGTACGAAGGACACGAGCGCCCACAGGCCGAAGTACTGGAACGGCTCGGGCAGCCAGGATGATGCGAGCTTGCCGGCGAACGCGGCGACCGGGATCGAGTCGGTGAACGGGATCGCGCTGCCGATCTCGAGGCCGTAGCTCCTGATCGCGCCGGGCGGCCAGCGCCAGGGCTCGACGCGAAAGAAGCGCCAGCCGAGGTATTCGGCGGCGGGATCGCCCTCCATCAGCCAGATCCAGTAGGACGGATCCAGCAGCCGTGGATCGAGGACCAGGAAATAGACGACGATGCCGGCGAGCGCGCCGAACACCGCCGATGCCGGGATACCGTGGCGTGCGTGCTCGGCCGGATCGACGAAGATCACGCCGTGCGCGCCCCGAACTCGGCGATCACCGGCGCGTGGTCGGACGGCTTCTCGCCCTTGCGCGCGTTGCGGTCGATCGTGCACGAGCGGCAGCGAGTGGCGAGCGAGTGCGAGGCGAGTATGTGGTCGATGCGCAATCCCATGTTCTTCGGGAACGCGAGCATCCGGTAGTCCCACCAGCTGAACGTCTTCGGCGGCTGGTCGAACCTCCGGAACGTGTCTTCGAGGCCGAGGCCGATCCAGCGCGCGAAGGCCGCGCGCTCCGGCGGCGAGAACAGCACCGAGCCTTCCCAGGCCGCCGGATCGTGCACGTCGCGCGGCTCGGGCGCGATGTTGAGGTCGCCGACGAAGGCCAGTTCCGGAAAGGCGGCGAGCGCGTCGCGCAGGTAGGCCTCGGCGGCCGCGCACCAGCGCAGCTTGTACTCGTACTTGTCGGAGCCGACCGACTGCCCGTTGGGCACGTAGGCGCAGACGATGCGCACGCCGTCGACGGTCGCGGCGATCACGCGCTTCTGCTCGTCGTCGAAGCCGCGCAATCCGGTGGCGACGTCGCCGACATGCACGCCGTCGCGGAGGAGGATCGCGACGCCGTTGTAGGTCTTCTGACCGAACACGTGCGACTGGTAGCCTGCGGCCTCGAGCTCCGGGCGCGGGTACTTGTCGTCCTCGAGCTTGAGCTCCTGCAGGCACAGCACGTCGGGCTGCTGCGCCGCGAGCCAGTCGAGGACGCGCGGCAGCCGCATGCGCAGCGAGTTGATATTCCAGGTGGCGAGCTTCACGACGAGGCCCCGCGCGATCCGAGGCCGCCATGATGCCACCGTCGCCCTAGCGCGCGACCCTCTCCAGCGCGCTGGCGACGAGGGGCATCAGCAAGGTGGCGAGGATGACCTGCATCCCGAGTGCGAGCCCCGCGTAGGCGCCCGCGTCCGGATGCACCTGCATCGCGCGCGCCGCGCCGAGGCCGTGCGACGTGGTGCCGAGCGCGAAGCCCCGCACCTCCGGCTCGGCGATGCGCAGCGCATCGAACAGGTACTTGGCGGACAGGGCGCCGACAAGACCGGTCAGCACCGCGAACACCGCGGCCAGCGCCGGGATGCCGCCGAGATGCTCGGCGATGCCCATCGCGACCGGAGCCGTCACCGACTTGGGCGCGAGCGAGCGCAGAAGCTCGGGCGTCAGGCCCAGGGCCCAGCCGATCGCCACGGCGCTGCCGGCGGCGACCGCGCCACCGGCGAGCGCCGCGAGCCCCAACGCCGCCGCGCGCTTGCGCAGCTCGGCGCGCCGCTGCCACAGCGGCCACGCGAGCGCGACGACCGCGGGGCCGAGCAGGAAGTGGATGAACTGCGCGCCCGCGAAATACGCGGGGTACGCGGTGCCGGTCAGCGCGAGCAGCGCCACCAGCGTCAACACCGTCCACAGCACCGGGTTCGCCCACGGCGCCTGCCCGAGCTTCACGTAGGCGGCATGCATCACGACGTAGGTGACGATCGTCGCGGTCAGCCCGAAGAGCGGCGTGGCGGCGAGATAGATCCACAGGCTGACGAGCTCTGCCATCTCACCCTCACCCGCTCCGCTGCCAGAGCCGCCGCAGCACGAGCGCCGTCGCGGTCATCCCAAGGAGCGTCGAGGCGACGACGACCACCGCGAGGCGCCAGCCGTAGTGCGCCAGCAAGCCCAGATGGACGACCACGCCGACGCCGACCGGGACGAACAGCAGCGACAGGTGGGCGAGCAGGGCATCGGCCGCGGCCTCGACCGGCTCGCGCACCCAGCGGACGTTGAGCGCGACCAGCATCAGCAGCATGCCGATGACCGGGCCGGGGAGCTTCACGCCCATGCCGCGCGCGACGACCTCGCCGGCCGATTGGCACAGCAACAGCCACCCGAAGCCGCGCAGGGCGTTCATCGGGGCGGCCTACGCGTGCACGCGGGGATCGGATGCCTGGTTCGACGACACCGGTCAGGCCTCGGCCTTGATCACGCCGCGCTTGACCTGGTCGCGCTCGATCGACTCGAACAGCGCCTTGAAGTTGCCCTCGCCGAAGCCCTCGTCGCCCTTGCGCTGGATGAACTCGAAGAACACCGGCCCGAGCACCGGCTGCGAGAAGATCTGCAGGAGCAGGCGCGGCTTGCCGCCCTCGGTGGTGCCGTCGAGCAGGATGCCGCGTGAGCGGAGCTCGGACACCGGCTGGCCGTGGCCGGGCAACCGCTCGTCCAGCATCTCGTAGTACACCTCGTTGGGCGCGCTCATCAGCGGCACGCCGGCCATCTGCAGGCTGTCGAGCGTCGCGATGAGGTCGTCGGTGATGAGCGCCACGTGCTGGATGCCCTCGCCGTTGTACTGCATCAGGAACTCCTCGATCTGCCCGGAGCCGCGCCCCGACTCCTCGTTGAGCGGAATGCGGATCCTGCCGTCCGGTGCAGTCATCGCGCGCGACGTGAGTCCGGTGTACTCGCCCTTGATGTCGAAGTAGCGCAGCTCGCGGAAGTTGAAGAGCTTCTCGTAGAACCCGGCCCAGTACGCCATGCGGCCGCGGTACACGTTGTGGGTCAGGTGATCGATGAGCGTGAGCCCATGCCCGACCGGATGGCGGTCGACGCCGTCGAGGAACGCGAAGTCGATGTCGTAGATCGCGCGGCCCTCCTCGAAGCGGTCGATCAGGTACAGCGGCGCGCCGCCGATGCCGCGGATCGCCGGCAGGCGCAGCTCCATCGGCCCGGTCGGGATCTCGACCGGCTGCGCACCGAGCGCGAGCGCGCGCGCGTACGCGTGGTGCGAGTCCTTGACGCGGAATGCGAGTCCGCACGCCGAGGGCCCGTGCTCGGCGGCGAAATAGGCCGCGGCGCTCTTCGGCTCGCGGTTGACGATGAAGTTGATGCCGCCCTGCCGGTAGAGCAGCACGTCCTTCGAGCGGTGCTTCGCGACCAGCGAGAAGCCGAGCTGCTCGAGCAGCGGCTCCAGCGTGCCGGGCGTGGGCGAGGCGAACTCGACGAACTCGAATCCCATCAGCCCCATCGGGTTGTCGAACAGGTCGGCCATGGCCAGGGTTCTCCGTGATCCGGGGTGGCGGCACGCGCGCCGCCGCCCATCCGTCGCGTCAGTCGAGCTTGATGTCCGCCTTCTTCGCGAGCCGCGCGTAGCGCTCCTGCTCGCTCTTCATGAACGCGGCCGCCGCCTCGGGCGTGGTTGGCGCGATGACGTTCTCCTGCTTCGCCATCGCGGCCTTCACGTCGGCGGTGGCAAACGCCGCCACGACCGCATCGTGGATGCGCTTGACCTGCGCGGGCGGCAGCTTCGCCGGCCCCACGACGACGAACCATCCGCCGATGTCGACGTCGGGAAAGCCCTGCTCGGCGATCGTCGGCAGGTCGGGCAGCGACGCCACGCGCGATGGCCCCATCACGCCGATGGCGCGCAGCGCGCCACTCTTCAGGTGTCCCTGCACGGCGGGCAGCGCGACCACGCCGAGCTCGATCTGGCCGCCGATCAGGTCGGTGATCTGCGGGCCCACGCCCTTGTAGGGAATGTGCTTGACCTCGACGCCCGCGGCGTCGACGAACATCTCGCCCGCCAGGTGGATGATCGTGCCGTTGCCCGACGAGCCGTAGTTGTAGGCGCCCGGCTTCGCCTTCAGGAAGGCCTGCAGCTCCTTCGCGTTCTTTGCCGGCACCTTGGCTGCGTTCACCACCAGCACGAACGGCGTGCTGCCGATCACCGTGACCGGCGTGATGTCCGCGAGGCTGTCGTAGGGCAGCGTCTTGTAGACGCTCGGGTTCACGGCGTGGTTGTTCGACAGCACGCCGATCGTGTTGCCGTCGGGCGCGGCCTTCACGATCGCGCTGGTGCCGGTGATGCCGCCGGCGCCGGGGAGGTTCTCGATGACGACGGTCTGGCCGAGCGCCTTCGAGAGCTCGGACTGCGCGGCGCGCATGATCGTGTCGACGCCGGAGCCCGCGCCGACCGGCAGGATCATCCGCATCGGCGTGGACTGGGCATGCACGGTCGTAGCGCCGCAGAGGAGCGCGGCGGCGAGGCCGATGATCAGGCGCCGGGTGCTAGAAGCGTTCATGGGGTTCCTCCGTCGCGATGGCGAGCGCGGTCAATGCGACGCGAGCGCACCGAGAATTTCGTCATTGTGCTCGCCGGCCCGCGGAAGCGGACGACGAACGCCGGGGCGGCGGCCGCCCATCAGGAGCGGCAGCAGCACGACCCTGGTCGAGCCGCCGTCGTCGGTCGGCATGTCGACCATGCCGCCGCTTTCGATCAGGTGCGGGTCGTCGACGAGCTGGTCGGGACGCACGATCGGCGCGTAGGGGATGCCGGCGGCCTCGAGCTTCGGCATCAGCTCGTCGACCGGGTGTTGGCGCAGCGTGTCGCCGAGCCACCCGATCATCGCGGGCCGCATCGCGACGCGCTGCGCATTGGTCGCGAGCGCCGGGTTCGCGGCCAGGTCCGGGCGATCGATCACGCGACACAGCGTCTGGAACTGCCTGTCGCTGACGGCGCCGATGAAGAGCTGCGCGTCGTCCGCGCAGGAGAACACGTCGTAGACGCTCCATGCCGAGACGCGCGAGGGCATCGGCGGCGGGGGCTCGCCGGTCATCTGGAACTGCTGCATGTGCTGCGCGGCGAGCAGGCAGCAGTTCTCGAACAGCGCGCTCTGGATCTCCTGGCCCTTCCCGGTGCGCTCGCGCTCGCGTAGCGCGGCCAGGACGCCGATCGCGCCGAACATGCCGCCCATGATGTCGTTGACGCTCGACCCGGCGCGCAGCGGACGCCCCTTCGGGCCGGTCATGTAGGTGAGGCCGGCCATGTTCTGCACGACCTCGTCGAGGGCGAGGCGCTTCTCGTAGGGGCCGGGAAGGAAGCCCTTGTGCGAGGCGTAGATCAGGCGCGGGAAGCGCGCGGCCAGCGATGCGTGGTCCAGTCCGAGCTTGGCCATGAGGCCGGGCCGGAAGTTCTCGAGCATGACGTCGCAGGTGCCGATCAGCTCGAGCGCGGTCGCGTGGCCCGCGGGCGTGTTGATGTCGAGGACGACGCTCTTCTTGTTGCGATTGAAGGTGCGGAAGAAGCCGATGCCGAGCCCCGGCAGCGTGCGCGTCTTGTCGCCGCCGGGCGGCTCGACCTTGATCACCTCTGCGCCGAGGTCGGCGAGGATCATGCCGCAGGTCGGACCCATCACCATGTGCGTGAACTCCACCACGCGCACGCCGGACAGGGGAAGGTCGTTGTCGTCCATGGGAGGCTCCGCGGCGGGTCAGGCGATGACGGCGTGGAAGGACTTCGGCAGGCCCGCGCGCCACAGGCTGCCATGGGTCGGCTCGCCGTCGAGCCAGCCCGCCACCTTGGTGCGCAGCGCGAGCAACGCCGGCAGGTCGATCCCGGTGTCCACGCCCATTGAGGCGAGCATGAACGCCAGGTCCTCGCTCGACGCGTTGCCGCTCGCGCCGGGCGCGTGCGGGCAGCCGCCGATGCCGGCGAGCGACGCGTCGAAGCGCGGCACGCCGAGCTCCCACGCCGCGTAGACGTTCGCGAGCGCGAGCCCGCGCGTGTCGTGGAAATGCCCGCACCAGAACCGCTCGCCGGCGATCTTCAGCGCCTGCTCGAACAGGCGCCGCACCGAATCCGGATCGGCGTAGCCGACCGTGTCGGCGAGGCTCACGCGGTCGGCGCCGGCGTCGAGCAGCGCCTCCATCAGGCGCAGCACCTCGGTCGCCTTCACCTCGCCCTGGATCGTGCAGCCGAAGGCGGTGCCCACGCCGCCTTCGATCAGCGTCCTGCGGCCCGACGCGTCGCGCGCCGCGCGGATGCGTGCCAGCTCGGCGACGACGTCGTCGGGCGTCTTGCGCAGGTTCGCGAGGCTGTGCGCGTGGCTCGCGGAAAGCGGCAGCAGCATCAGGTGGGCGTTGCCGTCGAGCGCGTCCTGCGCGCCGCGGAGGTTGGGCACCAGCACGCTCGCGAACAGGCCGGGCAGCGTCCTCGCGTGGGCCAGGATCGCGCCGGTGTCGGCCATCTGCGGCAAGAGCTTCGGCGGCACGAACGAGCCGACCTCGATTTCGCGCTGTCCGGCGGCGTAGGCGTCGTCGATCCACTCGCGCTTGCGCTCGGTGGGCAGGACGGTGCGCACGCTCTGCAGCCCGTCGCGCAGGCCGACTTCGCGGACGACGGCACGGCGGGGGCGGGGCGTCACGACGGATTCTCCTCCGGGAGCGCCCTCGGGACGGGGCGCCGGTCGATCGGGCAGGACAGGGACTCGAGCCACTTTAGCCGTTCCCGGCAAAGCTACCAGTGGAAAACCGGAAGTGCAGCCATTCCGACGCCGGCATCAGCGTGATCCCGCGCCGGATTGCCCCGCGCTACGTGCGCGAGCGCAAGATCCGCGCGCGAGTCCCCGCGCCGTCCGGCAAGCCTACAATCGGTCGTCGCTGCAACGTGACGCGGAGCGTGCGTGAAGACCTGGAAGGCATGGATCGCGCTGGTCGCGTGCGTGGTCGCGCATGCCACCGTCGCGGCGGACGTCGCGCCCCGAGCCGTGCCCATGGACGTGCCGGGGCCGCAGACGA
>DATLIR010000065.1:0-33502 GCA_035539315.1 Casimicrobiaceae bacterium | reverse complement strand
CCGCGGACACCTGGACTGCCATCGACGCTCCGGAATTGGCGAACTCGCAAGGAAACTTAGCAGACTCGCCAAATCCAGGCAATGCCCGTGGGACATGCGGTGCGGCGTCGGCGAGCATCGTCGTAAGGGGGGAGTGCCGATCACGAGGGGCGCAAAGCGCCCCGTCAGGCCCAGGCATGCGCCGCGAGGTACGCCTTGGCGGTCTCGAGGCAACGGAACGCGTGCTCGGCATAGCCCATCTCGTGCGCCCGCTCGAGGTGCGGCAGCTCGATCGAGTAGGGCACGCTCGGGATCTGCCGCAGGATATCCGCGACATCGATCCCGCCCTCACCCAGGTACAGGCGCGCTTCGCGCAGCACGTGGATCATCTCGTCACGGTCGGTCGGAATCTCGCCCGGTGCGTCGCAGATCTGCGCGAAATGAAACCATTCGCGCGGCAGCGCCGCGAGGTCGGCCGCGCGGTCGCGCGCGCGGTGGAAATGGTGCGTGTCGATCATCAGGCCGGCGTTGTCGCGCTTCACCGCGCGCAGCACGTCGACCGCGCCGGCGAGGTCGCGGACCGCGGCGATCGGCACCGATTCGAGGTCGACCGTGAGGCCGAACGGCTTCGCGAGGTCGCAGATCTCGCCGAACGTGTCAACGGAGAATGCGCGGTCGGCCGACCAGATGCTCGAGAGCACCGCACGGGCGCCAAGCTTCGCGGCGATCTCGAACTCGGGCACGTAGCTGCGCGGATCCACGCCGTCTTTCACGCGCGCCAGCTCGATGTCGTGCAGGCGCACGCCGGTCGCGTCGAGCGCGCGGCGCGTCTTCGCGAGGAGGTCGGGGTTGCGCGCGAGCCCGTAGTTCGGCTCGCCCGGCAGTCCCATGAAGATCGTGCGCAGGCTCACGAAGTCGTAGCCCGCGCGCGCGGCCAGGTAGACCATCTCCGGCGGCGGGCATCCCATCACCGTGAGATGCGCGAGCGAGAATTCGTGCTTCACCTCGACCTCGTCCGCCGATGGGCGGCGCACCGTCCTGGCGGGCGGCGTACCTCCGCGTCGTTCGGCCCGCCGTCCTGCGGCAGGCCGGGGGTCGTGCTTGAGCGTCTGGTCCATGTCAGCTCCCGAGGTGGGTTCGTGGACGCGCGCCGGCGGCGGTCAGCCGCCGGTGCTGACGTGATGCACTTTCTTGCCCGGCGAATAGATGTCCATGATGTTCCAGTGGCCGGCCGTCGGCACCGGCTCGTTCTGCATCTCGACGTCGATGACGACCGGCTTCTTCGACTTGATCGCACGCGCGAGCGCCGGTCCGAACTCCGCCGCGGTCCTGATCTTCACGCCGTCGACGCCGTAGGCCCGGGCGATCGCCGCGTAGTCGGGCGAGTACGGCTTGCCGTTCTTCTCGAACACCGTGCCGAACGTCGTGCCGTAATGCGCCTTCTCGAGGCCCGCGATCGTGCCGAACGCGAAGTTGTTCATGATCACCCACACGACCGCGATGTCCGACTCGAACGCGGTGGCGAGCATCGCCGGGTTCTGGCCGAAGCCGCCGTCGCCCACCAGCGCGACGACGACCCGGTCGGGCCGCGCCACCTTCGCGCCGAGGGCCGCCGGCGCGCCGAAGCCCATCGTCGCGTAGCCGCCCGGCGTGAAGATCGTGCCCGGCTCCAGGATCGGAAACTGCTGGCCTACGCCATTCTTGTTCCAGCCCACGTCGGTGCAGATGAGCGCGTCGCGCGGCAGCGCGTCGCGCACGTCGGCCAGGATCCGCTCGGGGCGCATCGGATACGCCTTGCTCGTCGCGTGCGTGCGGTTGCCGGCCACGAACGTCGCGTGCGCGACGGCGATGTCCTTGACGAGCTTCGGTCGCTTCACGCCGTCCGGCGCCAGCTTGCGCGCGGCGCGGTTCAGCGCCGCGAGCGCCTGCTTGAGGTCCGCGACCGCGCCGATCTCGACCGGGTAGTTGCGGCCGATCTCGGCCGGGTCGATGTCGATGTGCATCAGCCTGGTCGGCGGGAAGTTGAACGTGTATTCCGGCTCCCAGGAGCTGCAGTCGGCCTCGGAGAAGCGCGTGCCGAGCCCCAGGATCCAGTCCGCGCCGCGGCACTGCTCGTTGATGAACTTCGTGCCCCAGAAGCCGGTCATGCCGAGCACGAGCGGATGGTCGTCGGGCAGCGCGCCCTTGCCCATCAGCGTATGCGCGACCGGAATCTGCAGGTGGTCCACGAGCTCGCGGAGCTCCTTCGTCGCATGGGCGAGCATGATCCCGCCGCCCACGTAGAGGACCGGTCGCTTCGCCGCCAGGAGCTTCTTCACGATCGCCGTCGCGGTCGGCTCGTCGAGCGCAGGCTTGGCGAGCGACTTGGTGTTGAGGCGCAGCCGCTCGAAGCGCGCGACGTCGACCTGCGCCGAGAAGACGTCCATCGGCACGTCGACCAGCACCGGCCCGGGACGTCCGCTTTCCGCGAGCGCGAAGGCCTTCTCGATGATCTCGGGGAACAGGTCGGGCGAATCCACGCGCCATGCGCGCTTGACGAACGGCCGGTAGATCTCGAACTGCGACGCGTCCGCGTGCAGGTTCACTTCCTGGTGCGGATGCTTGCCGTAGTAGTGCGTCGGCACGTCGCCCGCGATCACCACCATCGGGATCGAGTCGAGCGCCGCGTTGGCCACGCCGGTCGCGGCGTTGGTGAGGCCGGGCGACAGATGCGTGAGCAGCACCGACGTGCCGCCCGTCGCGCGTGCGTAGCCATCCGCCATGTGCGCGGCGACCTGCTCGTGGCGCGTATTGACGAACCTGATCTTGCGGCTCTTCTCCAGCGCAGCGAGGACGGCGATGTTGGTGTGGCCGCACAGGCCGAACACGTGCTTCACGCCCCGGGCCTCGAGGTATTTCACCAGCTGGTTGGCGACGGTATCTTTGGTCGCGGACCCCGCGCCTTTGGCGCGTGCGCGGCGAGCGCCGGTAACCGGCATGTTGCGGACGGTGTCTTTCATCGGGAGTCCTCGGAGGCGAAGGCGTGCGCTGGGCGCGTCGGGGAGTCAGTCTGTGGCGCGCGGGCCGCGGGCCGCGAACTCGGCCGGCAGGTCGCGGAGCGCGGGGCCGCTGTACTGGAAGGGAATCTCGCGCGGCATCGGTCCCATGATCCGGCGGCCGCGCTGCTTCTGTTCCCAGGCGTGGGCGAGGATCCCCACCGAGCGGGAGAGGATGAAGAGGCCGCGCCCGAGCTCCGGCTCGAAGCCGAGCTCGCAGAAGATGACGGCGGTGATGCCGTCGATGTTCATGGGGATCAGCTTGCCCTTCGGCTTCTTCAGCGCCACCTCGACCGCGCGGCCGATCCGCGCGAAACGGCCGCCGATCACGCCATCCGCTTCCGCCCTCGCGAGCAGCTCGAAGAGCGGCGCGGTGCGCGGATCCACCGGGTGGAAGCGGTGTCCGAACCCGGGCATGATCTTCTCGCCCGCGGCGCGGTGCCGATCGAGCACGACCGTCGCCGCCTCGACGAGGTCGCCGTCCGGGCCCGCCAGCACGTCGATCTCGTGGTAACGCTCCATGCACTGCTGGCCGGCGCCGCCGTGGATGTCGTCGAGCACGTTGATCGCCGAGGCCATCGCTCCGTTGACCGGCAGCCCGCAGGACACCGCCATGCGCGAGATCGCGATCGACGGCGCGTGCGGGCCGTGGTCGACGCCGGGCACGAGCGCCGCTTCGAGAAGGTCCGCCTGCGCCACGGTCGGCAGCTCGCCGCGGAGCATCAGCCAGATCATCTCCGGAAACCGCACCTTGCCGATCAGCTGCTCGATCGGGTAGCCCCGGATCGCGATCTTCCCCGGATGGATGTCGATGATCGACGTATCCCACCACGCGGAAACGTCGGCGATCGTCGGTTCTTTGGGGCGGGTCGTCATGGTTCCTTCGGTCGGGAGCGTGGCGGATCGATCGAGGCTCGCAGCCCGGGTCACGTCGTGATCGACTCCGCCTGAGTCTCGGCCTCGAGCGACGGGTCGTAGAACTCGCCGAACAGCTCCTCGTCGGAGGGCTTGTCCTCCTTGATCGGCACCGACACCCACGTCGTGTTCAGGTAGTGCTTCAGGTGCACGTTCTCGGAGACGATGTTGCCGCCCCACGTGCCGCACCCGAGGCTGGACGTCATCGGCATCCCGTTGTTGAACGCGCCGGCGTTGGCCTTCGACTGCGGCTGCCGGACCATGATCCGCGACACCGGCGCGGCGAGCGCGAGGCGGTCGATGTGGTCGGCGTCGAACGAGTAGATCCCGCAGGAGTGACCCTTGCCGCCGACCTCGTAGACGCCGCGCATCATCGCGAGCGCCTGGTCGAAGCCCCTGTATTTGTAGACGGCGAGCAGCGTGGTGAGCTTCTCGCCCGAGAAGGCGTGCTCGCGGCCGATGCCGTCGCCGTACACGATGATGAAGGCGCGGTCGGCGGGGATCGCGAACCCGGCCGCCTTGGCGAGCTGCTGCGGGGCGATCGCCACGGTGTCGGGCGTGCGGTGCGCCTCGTCGTCCCACATCACGCGGCGCAGCGCCTCCTTCTCCTGCGGGCTCGCCAGGTAGCCGCCTTCCTTCTGCAGCTGCGCGAGCAGCGGCTCGAAGATCCGCTCGTCGATGATCAGGTTGCCGTCGGCCGAGCAGCCCGAGCCGAAGTCCGAGGTCTTCGACAGCCGCGTGTTGCGCGCCGCCTCCTCGAGGTTCGCGGTCTCGTCGATGATCATCGTCGAGTTGCCGGCGCCCACGCCGTACGCGGGCGTCCCCGAGCTGTACGCGGCGCGCACCATCGGCTGCCCGCCGGTGGCGATGATCAGGTCCGCACGCGCCATCAGCGCCTGCGACATCGGGATGTTGACGCGCGTCAGGCACTGCAGGATGTCGGCCGGCGCGCCTTCGCGCTCGAGCGCCTCGCGCATCAGGCGCACGGTCTCGAACGAGGTCTTCTTGGATCGCGGATGCGGCGAGTAGATGACGACGTCGCGGGCCTTGATCGCGTAGATCGCGTTGCCCGCGGGCGTGAGATCCGGATTCGTGGTGGGCACGATGCAGGCGATGATGCCGGCGGGCTTGCCGTACTTGACGATGCCCTTCTCCGGGAGCTCCTCGATCACGCCGACGCTCTTCTGCCGGAGCGCGTCGCGCAGCACGCCGCGGATCTTCATCCGCTTGCCCATGCGGCTCACCGGGTCGCCGAGCCCGGATTCGGCGATGCCCATGTCGACCAGCCGCGTGAACGTGTGCTTGTTCGCGACCGCCCACGCCACCGCCTGGCAGAGCCGGTCGACCCGCGCCTGGTCGTAGGTCTCGATGATCGCCAGCGCCTTGCGCGCGCGGACGAAGGCCCCGTCGAGCTCGTGCTGCTGCTCCTCGTTGATGCCCTTCTTCGGTTCGGCGGGTGTGGCCATGGGTCGAAAGTCCTCAGCGTGGAGCCGGGCGCGATCGGGCCCGGGAGCGTGGTGACGATTGCAGGCGGGGTAACGGTTGGCGCTGGCCCGTGGGCGTGCGGTCGGATCGCCTCGGCCCGATGCTTGTCGGGCGACCTCGCCGGTCTGGAGCGCGTGCTCGCGCACCGTTACTTTGCTCCGGACGATAGAATCGCGCCCACCCCCGGTCAAGGGCGCATACCGACATTCCGTGCGCTGTGCGCCCACAAAATCCACCCGCGGGCACTCCGGGCCCGGCACCCGGCGTATCGTGTCGGTCGCGTCGGCCCGCTGCCGCCGACCGGCCGCGCCTTTCGGGGCGCGCGCCAAGCGCGGCGGCGAGCCGTCATGAAGCAGGCGGATTCCGCGACCCCATGACCTTTCCCGAAGCGAACGCCACGACGGAGGTGCCGGCCGACCGCTCGCCGCCGGCGACGCCCGCCGAGCTGTCGGCCGCGAACGATCACCACGCGCTCCCGGCCGAAACGATCGACCGCCTGGGCGAGGATCGCGACTTCGTCACGGCGCTCGCGCGGGGCCTCGCCGTGATGCTGTCGCTCTCCGACAAGCGCCGCCGGATGTCGATCGCGCAGATCTCGCATCTCACGGGCATCCCGCGTGCGGCCGCGCGACGCAGCCTGCACACGCTCGCCAAGCTCGGGTTCGTCGCGATCGACGACGCCCGCCGCTACTACCTGCGCCCGCGCGTGCTGTCGTTCAGCCACGCCTACCTCTCGTCCTCGCCGGTCGCCGTGCTCGCCCAGCCGATCCTCGACCGCCTCGGCGAGTCGCTGCGCGAGGCCTGCTCGCTCGCGATGCTCGACGGCGACCAGATCGTCTATCTCGCACGCTCCACCACGTCGCGCATCATGTCGCCGACGCTGAACGTCGGGCGGCGCCTGCCCGCGTACTGCACGTCGATCGGCCACGTGCTGCTCGCGCACCTGCCGCCCGACGAGCTCGACGCCTACTTCGCGCGCGTCCGCTTCCACCCCTACACCGAGCACACGCCGGCGACGCCGAGGAAGCTGCGCGCCATCCTCAAGGCCGCGCGCGAGAAAGGCTACGCGTTCGCGAGCCAGCTGATGGAATCCCGGCTGTGCACGCTCGCGGTGCCGGTGCGCGACGCGGGCGGCCATTACGTGGCCGGCATCAACGTGATCGTGCAGGGACGATTGCTGACCGACGCCGAGATGGCCGAGCGGTTCCTGCGCCCGATGCAGGACGCGGCGCTCGAGCTCGGCGCACTGCTCCTGCCCTGAGTTCGCCTGCGGCGTCGCGTGGAACCGATGAGCTATGATCGACAGGTTGCGCCCGGCCGGTTCCGGACGCTCGCGCGCCATGACGCCGCGGCGCCGTGCCGGCATCGCGGCCGCCCCCACGAGGAAACGCGATGACCCAGGCGACCGATCGCGAGCTGATCCCGGAACCCCAGAATCCGCTGGGGCTCGACGGCATCGAGTTCATCGAGTTCGCGACCTCCCGTCCGCAGGCGCTCGGCGGCGTGCTGGAAACGTTCGGGTTCCGGCCGATCGCGCGCCATCGCTCGCGCGAGGTCGAGCTCTACCGGCAGGGGACGATGAACGTCATCGTCAACGCGCAGGCGGCCGATGTGCCGCGCACGGTAGTGCCCACCGAGCGGCCGGTGATCAGCGCGTTCGCCCTGCGCGTGCGCGACGCCCAGGCCGCCTACCGCCGGGCGCTCGAGCTGGGCGCCTGGGAGATCCCCGTGCGCGCGCTGGCGATGGAGATCAACATCCCGGCGATCCACGGTGTCGGCGAAAGCCTGATCTATTTCGTCGACCGCTACGACGAGTTCTCGATCTACGACGTCGATTTCCGGCCGATCCCGACCGTCTACCCGCATCCCCCGGCCATCGCCGGCATGCACTTCTTCGGCATCGTCCAGTACGTTGGGCCGGACCGGACCGCCGACTGGACCGCGTTCTACTCGCAGCTCATGGGCTTCACGCCGCTGCCCAACCAGGTGCGCTTCGGCATCATGCCGAGCGGCCTCTTGCTCGAGAGCCCGTGCCGGAAATTCTTCCTGCAGCTGATCGAGCCGGAGGAAGCCGCCCGCTTCGCCCAGGCCGAGGAGCATCTGCAGCGGATCGGCCTCGGCGCGCCGGACGTTCCCGCCGCCGTGGCCGAGCTCGAGAAGCGCGGCGTCGAGTTCCTCGCGACCGAGCGCGTGCACTCGAGCGAGCGCGGCGCGCTCACCAAGCCGCTTCCCGGCGGCATGATGTTCGAGCTGGTGAAAAGCCAGCCGCGGAGCGCGGGCGCGCCATGATCTTCCACGATTTCGGCATGACGACCGCGTCGCTCGCCGGCTCGCTCGAGACGAAGCTCGCGGCGGTCCGCGGCGCGGGCTTCTCGCAGGTGATGATCGCCGCGGCGGACGTCGTGGCACATCCCGGCGGCACCGCGGCCGGCGTGCGCGCAGTGCGCGCGAGCGGCCTCGAGGTCACCGGCCTCGAGGCGCTGCGCGACTTCGAGGGTCTCGACGGCCAGCTCCATGCGTACAAGGTCGACGTCGCGAAGGCGATGCTCGAGATCTGCGCGGACCTGGGCGGACGGCTGCTCCTGGTCGAGGCTTCCACCTCGAAGCACGCGAGCGCGGATGCCGCCGTGATCGCGCGCGACCTCGGGAAGCTCGCGTTGCTGGCCGTTCCGCTGGACATCCGCATCGCCTTCAAGGGGCAGCCGTGGAGCCGCACGGCGCGCGACTTCCGCCAGGCCGCGGATCACGTGCTGCGCGTCAACCTGCCCAACCTCGGCGTCGCGGTCGATGCCTTCGACGTGCTGGCCTCCGGCGTTCCGCTCGACGACGTCGACATCCTCGATCCGGACCAGACGTTCCTCGTGCAGATCTCCGACTACATGTGGCAACAGATCCGCTCCGCCGAGGAGCAGCGGGCCACCGCCACGCACTTCCGCGTCTTCCCCGGCGAAGGCGCGCACAGCGAAGCGCTGTCGCAGTTCATCGCTCGCCTCGACACCATCGGCTACGTCGGCAACTACAGCTTCGACGTCTACAACGACGACTTCCTGCAGATGCCGCCGGAGACCGTCGCCATGCGGGCGCGACGCGCGGCGGTGTGGCTCGCGGAGACCGTGCTGCGGCGGGCGCTGCCGGTGCCGAACATCGAACGGCTGCGCGCGGCGTCGCGCGCTTGATGCCCCCGGCGGCCCACGGCTCGAGGACGCGCCCGTCATGACGCCTGCGAAGGAATTCGGCCTCGCGTGCATCATCGGCACGTCGATCCAGCATTCGCGCTCGCCGGTGATCCACAACTACTGGCTCGCCGAGCACGACCTTCCGGGGCGCTACGTCCTGTGCAAGGTGCTCCCGGAGCGGCTGCCCGCGGCGCTCGCCGGGCTGGCCGCGCTGGGCTTCCGCGGCTGCAACGTGACCACTCCGCACAAGCAGGCGGTGATGCCGCTCATCGATCACCTCGACCCGATGGCCGTGCGCATCGGCGCGGTGAACACGATCGTCGTCGAGCCGGACGGCAGCCTGCGCGGCTTCAACAACGACGGCAACGGTTTCGTCCAGAGCCTGCGCGACGAGAAGCCCGACTGGCGGCCCGACGACGGCCCGATCACGGTCGTCGGGGCCGGCGGCGCCGCACGCGCCGTCATCGCCGCGCTCGCGGCCCAGGGCGCGCGCGAGATCCGGCTCGTGAATCGCACCTGGGAAAAGGCGCGCGACCTCGCGGCGGAGTTCGGACCGCCGGTCGTCGCCGTGCGGTGGGAAGAGCGCGGTGAATCGCTGCGCGGCATCGCCACGCTGGTCAACGCGACCGATCAGGGCATGGGGGGCAAGCCGGCGCTCGACCTCGCGCTCGACGCGCTGCCGCGCGACGCCATCGTCGGCGATCTCATCTACGTGCCGCGCGTGACGCCGCTGCTCGCGGCGGCGCACGCGCGCGGGAACCGGACCGTCAACGGCCTGGGACTCCTCCTCAACCAGGCGCGCCCCGCGTTCCACGCGTGGTTCGGCGTCATGCCGTCGATCACGCCCGGCCTCAGGCAGGCGATCGAAGCGACGTTCTGACCGTGGCCGAGCCCGCCCTCCCGTCGTTCTCGCTCACCGGCCGCGTGGCGCTCGTCACCGGCGCGTCGCGCGGGATCGGCTACGGCATCGCCGCGGCCCTCGCCGAAGCGGGCGCGACGGTGGTGCTCAACGGCCGCGATGCGTCGACGCTCGCGGCGAAGCAGGCGGACCTGCGGGCCCGCCACCTCGCGGTCGACGCCGCCGCGTTCGACGTCACCGACGAAGCGCAGGCTCGCGCCGGCGTCGACGCCGTCGCGGCTCGCCATGGCCGGCTCGACATCCTGGTCGCCAACGCCGGCATTCACCACAGCGCGCCGCTGCCGCAGACGACGCTCGCCGACTGGCGGCGGGTGATGGCGGCCAATCTCGACGCCTGCTTCGTGCTCGCGCAGCAGGCCGCCGTGCCCATGGTGGCGCAGCGCCACGGGCGCATCGTGCTCACCGGATCGCTCACCGCCCTCATGGGACGCGCCACGATCCACGCCTATGCCGCGTCGAAAGCCGCGGTCGCGAGCCTCGCGCGCACGCTGGCGTCGGAGCTCGGCGAGCACGGCATCACGTGCAACACCATCGCCCCCGGCTACATCGAGACCGAGCTCAACGAGAGGATGCGCGCCGACCGCGAGACGGTGGAGCGCATCGCGCGGCGGGTGCCGGTCCGGCGCTGGGGCACGCCGCGCGACGTCGCCGGCCTCGCGGTATTCCTCGCGAGCGACGCGGCCGCCTATGTCAACGGCCAGCAGATCGTCGTCGACGGCGGCCTCTCGATCACGCCGTTCTGACCCATGGTGCGCCCCTGCACCCCTACTCACCCGGCGCGCGGCCCGGCTTTCGCCGCGTCGCCGGCAACGCGCAGTCTTCGTGGCCGCCCGGCGGCCCGCGCAGTGCCAGGCAATGCCCCCCAACGGAGGAGAACACCATGAAACGCACCACCCGACTTATCGCGGCCCTCGGGCTCGCGTTCGCGATCGGGCCGGCGCTCGCGCAGGCCCCGATCAAGATCGTGGGGCTCGTCGAGCTGTCCGGCACCGGTGCCACGTCCGGCACCAACTTCGACAACGGCGTGAAGCTCGCGGTCAAGGAGATCAACGCCAAGGGCGGCATCCTGGGCCGCCAGGTCCAGTACACGTCGAGCGACACGCAGTCGAACCCGGGCGTCGCCAAGGCGCTCGCGCAGAAGGCGGTCGACGACGGTGCCTACGTGGTGATGGGGCCGGTGTTCTCCGGCTCCATCCTGGTGAGCATGGCCGAGACGCAGCGCGCCGAGGTGCCGAACTTCACCGGCGGGGAAGCGGCCGCGATCACCGAGAAGGGCAACCCGTATATCTTCCGCACGTCGTTCACGCAGACCACCGCGATGCCCAAGGTCGCACGCTACATCAAGAACGGCATCAAGGCGAAGACCGTCGACATCATGTGGGTCAACAACGACTTCGGGAAGGGCGGCCGCGACATGATCATGAAGTCGCTCGAGGCCGAAGGGATCAAGGTCGGCGCGGACATCTCGACCGATCCGGGCCAGGTCGACTTCAGCTCGGCGGTCCTGAAGGCGAAGCAGAGCAACGGCGACGCGCTCTTCGTCTACACCAACGAGGAGGAGTCGGCGCGCGCGCTGCGCGAGCTCCGCAAGCAGGGTTACGCGAAGCCGATCGTGGGCGAGACCGTGCTCACGAGCCAGAAGGTGATCGAGCTCGCGGGCGACGCGGCCAACGGCGCGGTCGCGCACGTCGGCCTCACCGCCGACGCGCCGCTGCCCGGGATCAAGGCGTTCGACGAGAACTACCAGCGCGAATTCAAGTTCCGGTCGGACCACAATGGCCTCAAGGGCTACAGCGGCATGTACGTCGTCAAGGCGATCACCGAGAGGATCGGCAAGGTGGACGGCAAGGCGTTCGCCGCGGCCATGCACGGCGCGAAGATCTCGGTGAAGGACGCGCCGGGCGTGCTCATGGACGTCGCGTTCGACAAGAACGGCGACATCGACCGCGAGAGCTTCCTCACCAAGGTCGTGAACGGCAAGCAGGTCGTCGTCGAGACGCTGCCGCCGCTCGGGGCGAAATAGCGCGCAGTACCACCGTGGTCCGGGTGCGGTCCGGGATGACTCGTCGCGAGGCATCCCGGCCCGGGCCCTTTCGTGCGGACTTCCGTCATGGGCGACCTGATCCAGCTCATCGTTTCCGGCACCGCGATCGGGGCGATCTACGCGCTCGCCGCGCTCGGTTTCACGCTGCTGTGGCAGGCCGCGGGCGTCATCAATTTCGCCCAGGGCGAGTTCGTCATGCTGCCGGCGTTCGCGATGATCGTCGGCATCACCTTCGGCCTTCCGCTGTGGGTCGCGTTCCTGGTCGCCTGCGTGCTGGCCGCCATCGTGCTCGGCATCGGCTTCAAGGTCGGCATCGTCGATCCGCTCATTCGCCACGGCGTCATCCCGCTGGTGATCGCGACGCTCGGATTGTCGATCGCCGTCAAGTCGATGGTGCGCGCCGGCTACAGCGCGGAAGCGTTCCCGCTCCCGAGCCCCTTCCCCGCCGGTCAGCTGTCGATCGCGGGCATCAACGTCTCGTACGCCGACATCGGCACGCTCGTCCTTGCCGGCGCGATCGTGATCGGCCTGCAGGCCTTCCTCAACCGGACGGTGACCGGCCGCGCGATGCAGGCGGTCGCCCAGAACACCGATTCGGCGCGCGTGCTCGGCATCGACGTGCGCCGCATGGTGCTCTACGTGTTCCTGATCAACGCCGTGCTCGCCGGCGTCGCCGCGCTGCTGATCACGCCGACCTACCTCGCCAAGTTCGACATGGGCGACTCGATCGGCCAGAAGGCGTTCTTCGCCGCCATCATCGGCGGCTTCAACCAGACCCGTGGCGCGCTGCTCGGCGGCGTGCTGATCGGCGTACTCGAGAACCTGGTCGGCTTCTACGTGTCGCCCGCGTACAAGGAAGGCGTCGCGCTCGTGCTGTTCCTCGCCGTGATCCTGTTCCGTCCCGAGGGGCTGCTCGGCAAGGCCGAGGAGCGGAAGGTATGAGCGCCTCGACGCGGCATGCGGTAATCCTCGTCGCGCTCCTCGCGCTGCTCGCGGTCGCCGCGACGTTCCTGAAGCGCAGCGACGTCTACCTCCTGACGCTGACGATGGTCTACCTGATGGCGACGTTCGGGCTCAACCTGACCGTCGGCTACGCGGGCCAGATGTCGCTCGGCCAGGCGGCGTTCTTCGGCATCGGCGCCTACATCGCCGCGATCGCGCTCAAGGCCGGGGTTCCGTTCCTGGTCGTGCTGCCGATGGCCGGCATCGCGTGCTTCGTCGTCGGCCTCGCGCTCGGCTTCCCGGCGCTGCGCGTGCAGCACCACTACCTCGCCTTCGCGACGCTCGGCTTCAACGTGCTTGTCTATCTCGTGATGCGCAACGAGGAGAAGCTGACCGGCGGCACCTATGGCATCTCGGCGATCCCGCGGCCGTCGATCCTGGGCAGCTCGTTCGACAAGCCGCTCGCGTTCTTCTATTTCACGCTGTTCTCGCTGGTCGTGCTGGGCGGTCTGCTCCGGTGGCTGCTGCGCTCGCCCTGGGGTCGCGCGTTCGCCGCGCTGCGCGACAACCCGATCCGCGCCGAGAGCCTCGGCGTCAACATCACCGCGTACACGCTGCTCGCGTTCGCGATCGGCGCCGCGTGCGCCGGCGTCGGCGGTGTCTACTACGCGTCGCTGGTCGAGTTCATCGAGCCGGGGCCGTTCCACTTCTCGACCTCGCTCACGCTCTTGCTCGCCGTGATCGTGGGCGGCTCGGGACGCTTCTACGGGCCGGTGATCGGCACGATCATCATCATCCTGCTGCCCGAGGTGCTGCGCGGAAGCGACCACGAGGCGCTGAAGTTCATGCAGAAGTGGTACCTGGTGTTCTTCGGCCTCGCGGTCGTGGCGCTGATGGTGTGGCTGCCCGGGGGAATCCTGTCGATCGGCGATCGCCTGCGCCGCAGGAGCGCGGCATGACGGCGACCCCGAGCTTCCTCGACGTCAAGGACGTCCGCAAGACCTACGGCGCGATCAAGGCGGTCGACGGCGTGAGCTTCTCGGTCGGTCCCGGCGAGATCGTCGGCGTCATCGGCCCGAACGGCTCCGGCAAGACGACGCTGTTCAACAGCATCCTCGGCCAGATCAAACCGACCTCCGGCGGCGTCGAATTCTGCGGCGAGGACATCACCGGCATGCCGCCGCTCGAGCTCGCGCGGCGCGGCGTGGGACGCACGTTCCAGACGCTGCAGGTGTTCGGCAAGATGACGGTGCGCGACAACCTGATCGCGGCGGCGCAGGAGTTCAAGGGCTCGATGCCGGGGCGCCTGTTCGCCAGGCCCGATGCCGGCCTCGGCCATCACGCGGACGAGATGATCGAGCTGTTCCGCCTCAAGCACGTCGCCGACCTGCCCGCCGGCAGCCTGTCGTACGGCCAGCAGAAGCTGATCGACATCGCGATGGCGTTCATGCCCGCGCCTCGGCTCGTGCTGCTCGACGAGCCTTGCGCCGGCGTCAACCCGAGCCTCGTCGACCAGCTGCGCGAGCTGCTCGTGCAGCTCAACCGCACGCAGGGGGGCAGCTTCGTCGTCATCGAGCACAACATGGACTTCATCATGAAGCTGTGCCCGCACGTGATCTGCATGGTCGAGGGCAAGGTGCTCGCGTCGGGCAAGCCCGCCAACGTCCAGTCGAATCCGGCGGTCCTCGAAGCCTACCTGGGCAACTGACCATGGCGAAAACGCTCCCGCCCGGCTGTCCCGACGGCGAGGCCCCCTCCCCCCCCGGGAGCGGTTGCGCGACGCCGCGCGGCGGCTAGCCTCGGGAGATCGTCATGCCGATCATCGAGTTCGACCGCGTCGTCGCCGGCTATTCGCCGAGCCTCACGATCCTGAACGAGACCACGCTCGACGCGCGGCAAGGCGAGATCACGCTCTTGATCGGCCCCAACGGCGCCGGCAAGTCCACCGTGCTGAGGACGCTGTTCGGCATGCTCGTCCCGCGCTCGGGCGAGGTCCGCTTCGAGGGGCGCGTGATCAACGGCCGCTCGCAGCGCGAGCTCCTCGCCGACGGCATCGCGTTCGTGCCGCAGGGGCGCAACCTGTTCGGGTCGCTGTCGGTGCGGCACAACCTCGAGCTCGGCGGCATCACGCTGCCGCGTGCCGACCTGCCCGGCCGCATCGAGGAAGTGCTCGCGCAGTTCCCGCGCATCCGCGAGCGCATCGACAACCAGGCCTCGACGCTGTCCGGCGGCGAGCAGAAGCAGCTCGAGGTCGGCCGAGCGCTGCTCCTGCGCCCGCGCGTGCTGCTGATCGACGAGCCGTCGATCGGCCTGTCGCCCAAGCTCGTGCAGGACGTGATGGCGCTGCTGCGCGGGCTCGCCGATGCGGGAACCACGGTGCTGATGGTCGAGCAGAACGTGCGCACGGCGCTCAAGTACAGCGACCGCGCGCTGGTGCTGGAGATGGGGCGGCTCGCGCTCGACCGTCCCGCCTCCGAGCTGCTCGGCGACCCCAACCTCAACCGGTTGTTCCTGGGCGGGCACGCCCCGATGCCGGCCGCGTCATCGGCGTGACGCGCCTGCCGAAGGCCCGACGATGACCCGCCCGATCTCGCTCGCGGCGCTCACCGCGCTCGAGCTCGCGCCGCCCGACCTCGTGTCGACCGCCGCGGCGGCGGGCTACACGCACGTCGGGCTGCGGCTCATCCCGGCGACGTCGACCGAAGCGCAGCACCCGATGATCGGCGACACGCCCATGGTGCGCGAGACGCGCGCGCGGCTCGATGCGACCGGCGTGCAGGCGCTCGACATCGAGATCGTGCGCCTCAAGCCCGCGACGCGCGTGTCCGACGACTACCTCGCCGCGATCGAGACCGGCGCCCGGCTCGGCGCCCGGTTCCTGCTCGCCGCAGGCAACGATCCGGACGAGTCGCGCCTCGTCGACCGCTTCGCCGAGCTGTGCGACCTCGCGTCGCGGTACGGCATCCGCGCGCACCTCGAGTTCATGGCGTGGACCGACGCGAAGGACCTCGTGCAGGCGGCGCGGATCGTCGAGCGGGCCGGCCGCGACGACGGCGGCATCGTGGTCGACGCGTTCCACTTCTCGCGCTCGCGTTGCCGGATGGCCGACATCGCACGCGTCCCGCCGGCACGCTTCGGCTACATGCAGCTGGGCGACGTGCCGGCAGCGGTGCCCCCGACGATGGACGCGATCCTGGCCGAGGCGCGCGCCGAGCGCCGCTTCCCCGGCGAAGGCGAGCTCGACCTGGTCGCGCTGGTCGGCGCCCTGCCGCCCGGCATCCCGGTGTCGGTCGAGGTCCCGACCGTCGAGCTCGCGAAGTCGATGCCCGCGCTCGAGCGCGCGCGTCGTGCGATCGCCGGCGCACGCGCCGTGCTCGCACAGGTTGGCGATGCCCCCGGCCGAACCTCCGCTGCCGCGGCCGTCGCGCGCTGACGCCCTGCGCCGGATCGCGGGCGCGACGATGGACCTACCGGACTGGCGCGGCCTCGCGCGGCGGAACCAGCCGATCGCGGTTCGCCAGCGCCGGGAACAGGCGGATCCACAGCACGGCGACGATCAACGTGCCGACGCCGCCGGCGACGGTCGCGCCGATCGGGCCGAGCACGTCGGCGACGGTGCCCGCGCGGAACTCGCCGAGCTCGTTGCTCGCGCCGATGAACACGCTGTTGACCGCGGACACCCTCCCGCGCATCACGTCGGGCGTGTCGATCTGCACCAGCGTCTGGCGCACGACGACGCTCACCATGTCCGCCCCGCCGCTCACGGCGAGCGCGACCAGCGACACCCCGAAATCGTGCGACAGCCCGAATACGACGATCGATGCGCCGTAGATCGCGACCGCCGCGAGCATGCGCCGCCCCACGCGCCGCGCGAGAGGCCGGCGCGCGAGCGAGATGCCCACGACCATCGCGCCGATCGCCGGGGCGGCGCGCAGGATGCCGAGCCCCCACGGCCCGGTGGCCAACACGTCCTTCGCATACATCGGCAGCAAGGCGGTCGCGCCGCCGAGCAGGACCGCGAAGAGGTCGAGCGAGATGGCGCCCAGCACCTGCTTGCGGCGCCAGATGAACGACACTCCGCCGAACAGCGAGGCGACGGACACCGCGGCCTGCCCCTGCACCGGCGGGATCGGCGCGAGCGACGCGATGGTCGCGCTGGCCGCGACGAGCAGCACCAGGCACAGCGCGTAGACCGCCTCCGGGCCGAGCACGTAGACGAAGCCGCCCAGCACGGGCCCGCCGACGACCGCGATCTTGATGAGCGACGACGCGGCGGCGAACGCGCGCGGCAGCCCGGCGGCGGGGACGAGCGCGGGCACGATCGCCTGCTGCGAGGGCATTTGCAGCGCGCGCGCCACGCCGAGCAGCACGCACATGCCGAAGATGACCTCGCGGCCGATCCAGCCGTGCACGCTGCCCCAGGCGAGCACCAGCGCCGCCGCCGCCTGGACCAGCAGGCTCGTCGCAAGCACGTAGCGGCGATCGACGCGATCGACGAGCTGGCCGGCCGGCAGCGCGCACACGAGCGCGGGAACGAATTGCATGAGCCCCACCATTCCGAGATCCCACGCGCGGCCGGTGAGGTCGTACATCTGCCATGCCAGCGCGACCATCAGCATCTGGTTGGCGGTGGTCCCGAGCAGACGCGTCCACAGGAAGCGGCGCAACGCGGGCGGGAACGCGCGAGGCGTGGGCGCGGAGCGCGTCATGCGCCGAATCTAGCACGCACGCATCGCGGCACATCGCGAGGTCGCGCTCGCAAAGACGCTAGAATCGCCACGTGGCGCCACGTCGTGCGCGCCTGCGCGCGCCGCGCCGCACGCGCGGTGCCCTCCCGATGATCGACAAGACCGTTCCCACGCTCGCCGCGGCCGTCGCCGGGATCGCCGACGGCTCGACCGTCATGGTCGGCGGGTTCGGGCCGTCCGGCACCCCGCTCGAGCTGATCGACGCGCTCGTCGCGCAAGGCGCGCGCGAGCTCGCGATCGTGAGCAACCACGCCGGCAACGGGGACACCGGGCTCGCCGCGCTCATCGCCGCCGGGCGCGTGCGGAAGCTCGTGTGCTCGTACCCGCGGCACAAGGACTCCTGGGTGTTCGACCGCCTCTTCAAGGCCGGCGGGATCGAGCTCGAGCTCGTGCCGCAGGGCACGCTCGCCGAGCGCATCCGCGCCGCGGGCGCGGGCATCGGCGCGTTCTACACGCCGACCGCGTACGGGACCGAGCTCGCGCAGGGCAAGGAGACGCGCGTCATCGACGGGCGCGCGCACGTGCTCGAGCATGCGCTCGCTGCCGACGTCGCGCTGATCCGCGCCGACCGCGGCGACCGCTGGGGCAACCTCGTCTATCGGATGGCGGCGCGCAACTTCGGCCCGGTGATGGCGACGGCCGCGCGCCTGGCGATCGCGCAGGTGCGCGAGATCGTGCCGCTGGGCGCGCTCGATCCCGAGGCGATCGTGACGCCCGGCATCTTCGTCGCGCGCGTCGTGCGAGTGACGGGCGCGGACGCCGGCGCGAGCGCCGGGACGGCCGCGTGAAGCCATGAAGATGCGAAGGTTCTCGCGTGACGAGATGGCGGCGAGGGTCGCCCGCGACATTCCCGAAGGCGCGACCGTCAACCTCGGCATCGGCATGCCCACGCTCGTGGGCAACCACTTCACCGCCGAGCGCGAGGTGATCCTGCACAGCGAGAACGGCCTGATCGGCATGGGCCCGCCCGCGGCGCCCGGCCACGAGGATCCCGACCTGATCAACGCGAGCCGGACGCCGGTGACGCTGCTTCCCGGCGGCGCGTACTTCCATCACGCCGATTCGTTCGCGATGATCCGCGGCGGCCACATCGACATCTGCGTGCTGGGGGCGTTCCAGGTCTCGGTCGCCGGCGATCTCGCGAACTGGCACACCGGCGCGGCCGACGCGATCCCGGCCGTCGGCGGCGCCATGGACCTCGCGGCCGGCGCGAAGCGCGTCTTCGTCATGATGGAGCACCTGACGAAGGCCGGCGAGAGCAAGCTCGTCGAGCGGCTTTCCTATCCGGTCACCGCGCTCGCCTGCGTCGATCGCGTCTACACCGACCTCGCGGTCATCGACGTCACGCCGCGCGGCCTCGCGGTGCGCGAGATCATCGACGGCCTGGCCTTCGACGCGCTCGCGCGCCTCACCGGCGTCGCGCTCATCGATGGAAGATCGTCGGGCTGAAGCCCGACCCACAGAGCACTGGACTACCGGAGCACGCCATGCCCGACGCCTTCCTCTGCGACGCGATCCGCACGCCGTTCGGCCGCTACGGCGGCGCGCTCGCGTCGATCCGCACCGACGACCTCGCCGCGATCCCGCTCCGCGCGCTCATGGAGCGCAATCCACGCGTCGACTGGGACGCCGTCGACGACGTCGCCTACGGCTGCGCCAACCAGGCGGGCGAGGACAACCGCAACGTCGGCCGCATGGCGTTGCTGCTCGCCGGCCTGCCCGAGCGCGTGCCCGGGACCACGGTGAACCGGCTGTGCGGCTCAAGCCTCGACGCGATCGCGATCGCGGCACGCGCGATCAAGGCGGGCGAGACGCAGCTCATGATCGCCGGCGGCGTCGAGAGCATGTCGCGCGCCCCGTTCGTGCTCGCCAAGGCCGCCGAGGCCTACTCGCGCGCCGCGAAGATCGAGGACACGACCATCGGCTGGCGCTTCGTCAACCCGGTGATGAAGGCGAGGTACGGGATCGACTCGATGCCCGAGACTGCCGAGAACGTCGCGGCCGAGTTCGGCGTCGGGCGCGCGGACCAGGATGCGTTCGCGCTACGCTCGCAGCAGCGCGCGTCCGACGCCATCGCGGCCGGCCGCCTGGCCGAGGAGATTGTCGCGGTGAGCGTGCCCTCGCGCAAGGGCGATCCGGTCGTCGTCGACCGCGACGAGCATCCGCGCGCGACCACGCCGGAGGCGCTCGCGAAGCTCAAGCCCATCGTCAAGGCGGACGGGACGGTGACCGCCGGCAACGCGTCGGGCGTCAACGACGGCGCGTGTGCGACGATCATCGCCTCCGACGTCGCCGCGCGGCGCCACGGCCTCACGCCGCGCGCGCGCATCGTCGCGTCGGCGGTCGCGGGCATCGCGCCGCGCATCATGGGCTTCGGCCCCGCGCCGGCCACGCGCAAGGTGCTCGCGCTTGCCGGGCTCTCGGTGCGCGACCTCGACGTGATCGAGCTCAACGAGGCCTTCGCCGCGCAGGCGCTCGCCGTGACGCGCGACCTCGGATTGCCGGACGACGCAGCGCACGTGAATCCGAACGGCGGCGCGATCGCGATCGGCCACCCGCTCGGCGCGTCGGGCGCCCGGCTCGCGACCACCGCCAGCTACGAGCTCGCGCGCCGCAAGGGCCGCTACGCGCTCGCGACGATGTGCATCGGCGTGGGCCAGGGGATCGCGATGATCCTCGAGCGCGTGTGAGGCGGCGATGAGCGTCGCACGCCCGCGTGTCCTGCTCGGCCTCATCGGCGCCGGCATCCAGCAGTCGCTCTCGCCGGCGCTGCACGAGGCCGAGGGCGACGCGCATGGGCTGCGCATCCAGTACCGCATCCTCGACCTCGACGCGCTCGCGCTCGGCGAGAGCGCGCTGCCGCGGCTCCTCGAGGCGACGCGACTCGCCGGCTTCGCGGGCGTCAACGTCACGTTCCCGTGCAAGCAGGCGGTGATCCCGCTGCTCGACGGACTTTCCGACGACGCGCGCGCGATGAACGCGGTCAACACCGTCGTGTTCCGCGACGGCCGCGCCACCGGCCACAACACGGACGCGTCCGGCTTCGCCGCCGGCTTGCGGCGCGGGCTGCCGGACGCCTCGCTCGAGCGCGTCGCGCTGATCGGCGCCGGCGGCGCCGGGTCCGCCGTGGCGCATGCGATGCTCGCGCTCGGCACGCGGGAGCTCCGCATCGTCGACGCGTCGAGCGAGCGGGCGGACGAGCTCGTGCGGGGCGCGGGCGAGCGCTTCGCCGACCGAACCATCGTCTCGGTCCCCGGCGCGCGCGACGCGCTCGCCGGCGCGCACGGCGTCATCAACGCGACACCGGTCGGCATGGCGAAGCTGCCGGGCACGCCCATCGACCCGACGCTGCTCGACGCATCGCAGTGGGTCGCCGACTGCGTCTACCGCCCGATCGACACCGCGCTGCTCGCCGCCGCGCGCGGGCGCGGCTGCCGCACGCTGGACGGCGGCGGCATGTGCGTGGGCCAGGCGGCCGACGCGTTCCGGTTGTTCACCGGCCTCGAGCCCGACGCGACGCGGATGGGGCGGACGTTCGCGGCCCTGATCCACGCCGAGCGCGCCGCCGGCTGACGCGCGGCCGTTTCGTCGGCGGCCGCTTCGGTAGCACAATCGCCCGATGACGACCCGGACCGCCGCCCCCGGCGCCGACGACCTGTTGCGCGCACGCTTCGACGACGCCGCGCGTCCCGTGCCGGCGGCCGACGAGGTCGACTGGTACGTCGTGCGCCTGCCGCAAGACGCCGGCCTCGCGCTCGACGCGATGTGCGGCTCGGGGCGCCTGCTGGTGCCGCTGGTGCTGCGCGGCGTCGCCATGCACGGCGCCGATGCGTCGGCCGCCGCGCTCGCGCTCGCCGCGGCGCGGCTTGCGGGCGCCGGGCGCTCGACGCTGCTCTACCGGCAGGCGATCGCGGCGCTCAACCTGCCAATGCGCTATGCGGCCGTGATCCTCGACGGCACCGCGTTCCAGCGCATCGCCGATCCGGTGGCGGCGCGTCTCGCCCTCGAGCGGCTGCGCGCCCACCTGATCGATCCGGGCGTGCTCGTCGTCGACGCGCGCGTGCCGTCGTTCGCGCACGCGCGCTTCGGCGCCCCGCTGGTCGAGCTCTCCAGCGTCGCGCTGGGCGACGGCTCGCAAATCCGGCTCCGCGCGGAGACCTCGGTCGACACGGACGCGCGCCTCGCGCGCACCGAAGCGCGCTACACGCATCGCCAGGGCGCTCGCGCGCTCGCGGAGGAACACGCGCGCGGCGCGATGACCTGGTATGCGGCCGGCGAGCTGGCCGAGCTGATCGCCTCGGCCGGCTTCCGCGTCGTCACCGAGGAGCCGTCGCCGCGGGCGAGCGAGGCGGGCGAAAGCGGCTACGTCGTCACCGCGCGCGCCTGAGAGGCGCGTCGCGCCTACCAGCTTCCCGACGCGCCGCCGCCCCCCGAGCTGCCACCCCCGCCGGAGAAGCCGCCGCCGGACGACGACGAGGAGCCGCCGCCGCCGCTGCCCCGGCTCGAGACGACCATGCCGCCGATGGTCGTCGTGCCCTTGGTCTTCATCTCCTGCGCCGCCTTCGCGTACCACGGCTGCCGGCTCACGATCAGCTTCGCGATCGGGAAGCCGACCACGTAGATCGCGAGCAGCGTCAGCGCGCCCTTCACGCCGAGGACGATGATCGGGAACATCGCCCAGAACGGGATCAGGAAGAAGTACAGGAACCAGCCCATGCCCGGCGTCATCACGCCGATGAACGTGAAGAGCCCGATGATGCCGAACACGAACGCGCCGATCAGGATGCGCATCGGCCACGGCGGCAGCTGCTCCTCGATCGACGCGAACGACGACTTGGACGCGGGCGCCGGGGCGCCCCAGTCCCCCTTGCCGCCCAGCGTGTCGACGATCGCCTGCACGCCGGCGGTCACGCCGGCGTCGAAGTTGCCGTTCTTGAACTGCGGCGTCATCGCCTCGCGGATGATGCGCGCCGACGCCGCGTCGGTGAGCGTGCCCTCGAGGCCGTAGCCGACCTCGATGCGCATCTTGCGGTCGTTGGGCGCGACGATCACCAGCACGCCGTTGTCCTTGCCCTTCTGGCCGAGCTTCCACGCGTCGAACACCCTGGTCGCGAAGCCCTCGATGCTCTCGTCGAGCGAGCTCACCGTCAGCACCGCGATCTGGTCGCCCGACGCCTGCTCGCGCTGCGCCGAGAGCTGCGAGATCTTCTCCTTCGCGGACGACGACAGGATGTTCGCCTCGTCGACGACGCGCCCGGTCAGGTAGGGCACGTCGGCGGCGAGCGCGGCGCACGCCGCGAGCCACGCCGCGGCGAGCACGGCCAGCGGAGCGAACCGGACGCGGGCGTGCGCGCTCACCGATCGCCCTCGTCCTCGTGCATCGTCGCGTCGGGCAGTTCGTTGGCCGGCATCCCGTCGCCGGCGAAGCCGCGCGAGGCGAGCAGCGCGTCGAGAGCGTCGAGGCCGGCGATCAGCGCGTCGTCGGCGCGGCCCTCGCGCAGCAGCGGCACCATCGGCGGGATCACGCTCCCCCATTCGGCGGCGGCGATGCGCCCGTCGAAGCCGATGTCGGCGATCAGCTCGACGCGGTGCTCGAAGCGCGCGACCAGGATCAGGATGCCCTGCCGCTTGCGCGTGCGGAACAGCTGGCGCTCGAGGAAGAACGACTGCGCGAACTGGCGGACCTCGACGTCGCGGCGTGCGCGTGCGAGGAACAGCCGCGCGAACGGCGGCACGAAGATCGCGGCGAGCGCGACGCCGGCACCGACCAGCATGACCATCGCCAGCGCGACCAGCAGCGTCGTCGACGTGGCCCAGTCGGGCCGCAGCACGTCGCCGATGGCGACGACGAGCGCGGTGATCGACGCGGCGAGCGCGCCGGCACGCCACGGCAGCTCGGGGTAGACGTCGGCCTTCGCGATCGACGCGGTGACGACCTCGACGCCGCGCGCGCGCTCGAGCGAGGCGACGCGCGCGGCGATCGGCGGCGCCGCGTCAGCGGCCATGCCGTGGCAGGCGTTCAGCCATCCCCGAGGCGGAGCACGTAGTAGGCGACGTCGCCGAGCGGGTTGTCGTAGTAGCGCGCGCAGCGGCGAAAGCCGAGGCTCTCGTAGAGCGCACGCGCCTCGCTCATCCGCTCGAGCGTGTCGAGGCAAAGCGTACGGTACCCGAACGCGCGCGCGGCGTCGACGGTTGCCGTGGCGAGCGCACGCCCGGTGCCGGTGGCGCGCGCCCGCGGCTGAACGTAGAGGCGCTTGACCTCGCCCACCGGCGGCGCGAAGGCGTCGTCGGAGACGCCGAACGAGCCGGGCGCGAGCGGGCGCAGCGCAATGCATCCCACGGCGTCGTCCGGGGGGCCGGCCAGCAGCAGGCGTCCCGCCGGCGCACCGTATTTGCCGGGCAGCGTGGCGAGTTCGTCGGCGAGGCCCTGGAAGCACAGGTCGACGCCGAGACCGGCGGCGTACTCCTCGATCAGCCCCCGGGCGAGCGCGAGGTCGCGCTCGCCTTGCGCGACGCGGATCGGGAAGGCGGCGGCGCTCAATCGCGCGCGAACAGTGGCTCGAGCCACGCGCGCGGCAGGAGGTCGGCCATTCGCGCGACCGTGTCGCCGGGCAGGATCACCTCGCAATCGAGGTTGCTGCGATCGACCTGGATGATCAGCTCGCGGCAGCGCCCGCACGGGGCGAGCACGCCTTCCGCGTCGATCGCGACGATGCGCCGGATCGCGGTCTCGCGCGACTTCAGCATCTCGGCGATCGCCGCGTGCTCGGCGCAAAAGCCGATGCCGCACGCGAGGTCGAGGCAGATGCCGGTGTAGATGCGCCCCGACGTCGTCTCGAGCGCGGCGGCGACGCCGCCCGCGCTGATCGACGGCTTCACCAGCACGAACTTCCCGAGCACGGCGCGCGCCTCGGCGACGAGTGCGGCTCCGGAGCGGACGGCGTCGGCATCGCGATTCATGGCTCTCCCGGGGTGCGCGCGTCACGCGCGGTCGCAGGTCCCCACCTTGATCTCGGCGTTCGGATAGGTCGGCAAGAGCTCGCGCATGCGCGCCACCGCGTTCGCCGGCGGGTCGCGCACGACGATCTGGGTCAGCGGCACCGGCTGCGGACGCACCGTCGCGACCGCCGTCGCCAGGTTGTCGCGGGCGAGCTCCGCGGCGAGCGCCTTCGCCGCTTCCTCGGTCCGGAACGTGCCGACCGCGACCACGTAGCGCCCACCCGTTGCGTCCACCACCGCCACGTCGCGAACGTTCTGCGCGCGCAGCTCGCCGGCACGACGGTCGGCGGCGCCACGGTTGGGGAACGGCGGCAGCACCGCGGACCACACGCCGGTCGCATCGACGCGCTTCTGCGTGGTCAGCCGGCCGATGGCGAGCGGCTCGAGGTCCGCAAGCGCGCGCGCCCGCTCGCTCTCGGCAAACGGCCCCCACTCGACGCAGACGTCCGCGAGCGCGGCGACCTTCGCGGGACCGAGCGCCGCGACTTCCTGCGGCGTCAGGAGCTTGATCTTGTCGGGCTGCACCTGCTCGGCCAGGCGCACCGCCTCGCCGCCGGCGCCGCCGTCGAGCCAGGTGTACCCGAACAGCGTCAGGTTGGCGAGCAGCAAAAGGACGAGGACGGTTCGCATGGAAGGCGTGGCGCCGCGGCAGCGTCACGCATCGACGAGCGCCAGGGCACCTTCGAGCACGAGATTATCCACGACCTCCACCGGAGGAGCGAGGTGCGGGGCGAGCTCGCTGGCGGCGCCGCCGGTGACATAGCAGTGCACCGCCCCTTCGCCGCGTCGCACGCGCGCACGCATCTCGCCGATCGCGCCGGTGGCGGCCGCGAGCACGCCGGTCGTCGCGGCGTCGGCGTTGGTGGTGGGGAAGCCGCGCCAGTGCCCGCCCGGCGCGCGCCACGCGGGCGACGCGTCGGCGAGCGTCTTCAGCATCGCGTGCAATCCCGGCAGCACGATGCCGCCGAGGAACACGCCATCCGCGTCGAGCGCATCGACCGTGATCAGCGTGGCCGCGTTGACGACCACGCACGGCGCCGGGAACAGCTCGCTCGCGAGCGCACGGCGGCGCGCGCCGATGAGCGAGGTCCAGCGCGCGGGCGACAGCAACCCGGGCTCGGCGTAGCGATTGACGATGCCGCCGGCGCGTTCGGTGGGCACGATCCACTCCATCGGGACGCGCCAGCGCGCAAGCTGCGCCTCGGTGCGCACGCGCGCCGCCTCGCCCGACGCATTGACGCCGAGGACGCGGTGCGGGCGCGGCAGGTTCTGCCACTCGCGCAGCGCGAGCGTGCCGATCTCGGCGTTGGGAACCACGCCCTGCGCGACCCACCCATGCGCATCGGCGAGGCCCCACTTCATGCGCGAGCTGCCGATGTGGACGACTAGGATCACGAAAAGGTCGGAGCCGCAGTGATCGGCGCGAGTTCGGCGTCAACCGGCCTGGTGCGCCATTCCGATCATTGCGGCTCCGACCCCACGAGCCGCGCCGCGGCAGTCACGCCGGCATCAGACGCCGCGCCGCAGCGAGAGCTCGCCAGACAGGAAGCGCGAGCGACGCGGGCCATCGGCGAGCACGAGCGCACCGCTCGCGTCGACGCCGGCGACGGTGCCCTTCACCGCACCGCCGTCGGGCAGCACGAGCTTGACCGGCTTGCCCTGGAACGCATGGCGCTGCTGCCATTCCGCCGCAATCGGCGCGAAGCCGTGCTCGGCGTAGGCGGCGAGCATCGACGCGACCTCGGCGATCAGGCGCGCGAGGACGCGATTGCGGTCGACCGGCTTCGCGCCGCGCCCGGCGACCGTCTGCAGGTCGGTGACCGGCTGCGCGATCTCGCGGCGCACCTCGCGCGGCATGCGCGCGTTGATGCCGACGCCGACGACCACCGTCGAGGGACCGAGCGCGTCGCCGTTCACCTCGATCAGGATGCCGCCGAGCTTGTGGTGGCGGAACACGAGGTCGTTGGGCCACTTGAGCTCGATGCCGTCGTAGCCTTCCTTCTCGAGCGCACGCGCGACGGCGACGCCGACGGCGAGCGACAGGCCGGCGAGGAAGCCCGCGCCCTGCTCGAAGCGCCAGCCCATCGAGAACGTGATCGATCCGCCGGCGACTGCGGTCCACGAACGGCCACGGCGGCCGCGGCCGGCCGTCTGCCATTCGGCCGCGAGCACCGCGCCGTGGATGTCGCGACGCGGCGCACGGCGGAGGAGCTCGCTCGACGTCGAGTCGAGCTGGTCGGCAACCTCGACCAGCAGCGCGGGCGGCGTGCGGTCGAAGGCCGGGCGTACGTCGCCGTTGAGCGCGAGGTCCTCCTCGACGGGCACCTGCGGCTTGGGAACGGGCGTGCCCGGCTTCGCGACCGTCGCGCCAAAGCCCGTGAGGGCGAGGCGGATCGCGGCGGCGTCGAGGAAATCGGGGGCCGCCTTGAGGCGGTAGCCGAGGCCACGCACGCGCTCGAGCGACAGGCCCGCGGTCTCGGCCTGGCGCAGGAGCTGCGACACCCGCGCGCGCGTCAACCCCACCTTCGCGGCGAGGTCCTCGCCGGAGTGGAAGTCGCCGTCCGAAAGCTGGCGCAGGAGCGTGAAACTGAGAGGAGTAAGCACTAACCTTCCCAGGCCTGCAGCAAAGCCTTGAAGTGTAACAAAAAGGGGCGCGGTCCGCACCCCCCTCGACCAACTTTTGTCCATGTGGGGCCCGGTCTCCCCTACGCAAGGGCGGGCGCGGCCCGTCGCCCCCTTGGAGCGTGCTGCGGCGCAGGAATTCCTCCCGCGCGCAGATTGTCCGACCAGAAGACGGGAAAAGTCTCGTGGCCGGGCACCCCTCCCGATGGCACGATGGTCGGTCAGCCTTCGATGGGCTCCCGTCGCGCCTCATCGATCCGACCACCGCGTATTGACCGGTTCGGACCCTGCCCGAACCGTCGAGCGGCGTCCACGTCTCGCACGGTTAGCGTTCGAGCGGCGGTCGCCCGATCGCGACCACATCGACCCAGGAACCCTCATGCATCGCTTCGTGATCGAACGTGACCTCCCCGGTGCCGGCAAGCTGGATGCCGCCCAACTGCGCGACCTCGCCAGCAAGTCGTGCGACATCCTCAAGCGCATGGGCCCGGTCATCCAGTGGGTCGAGAGCTACGTCACCGACGACAGGATCTACTGCGTCTACCTCGCCGAGAATCCCGAGCAGATCAAGCGCCATGCGAAGGCCGGCAACTTTCCCGCCAACCGCATCTCGGAAGTGCGCACCATCATCGATCCGACGACGGCGAGATGATGCGGCGGACGGGCGGGGCGGTTATCCGATGACTTCGTCCGCGCGCACCAGCACCGACTGCGGAAGGGTCAGGCCGAGCCCGTTGGCGGCGTCGCGGTTCACCACCAGCCTGAACGTCGTCGGAAGCTCGACCGGAAGATCGGCGGGCCTGGCCCCGTTCAGGATGCGGTGGACGTAGTAAGCGGCGCGCCGGGTGATCGCCTCGATGTCGGTGCTCAGCGAAAACAATCCGCCGGCGGGCGCGACGCGATAGCTGGGCGAGGCCAGCGGCAGGCGGCGGCTCGTCGCCCACGCGATGATGCGCGGACGCACCTCGTCGGAAGCGGTGAGCGCCGCATCGGCAGTGAGCAGGATCGCGTCGGGTCTCCGCGCCTCGAGCGTCGCGAGCGCCGGGCGCAGGGACGCAAGGTTCCGGACAGCGGTCCCGATCAGCGTCATCCCCAGCGACGCGGCGGCCGCTTCGAGGACCCCCGGGTAGCCGCTGAAATCGGCATTGTCCGGATTGACCAGAACGCCCACCCGCGCGATGCGTGGCGCGATCTCCTTGAGGAGCTGAAGGCACTTGACGTCCTGGCCGATCGTGTTGAACGCGATGCCGGTCACGTTGCGGATCGGTCGTGCCAGATCGCCGGCGAGCCGCGCGATGGACGCTTCGCCCGCCGGGCCGATGACGATCGGAATCGTCGCCGTCGCCGTGGCGGCGGCATCGGCGCTCAAGCCGGTGTGCGTGTAGATGACGTCCGGCCGCAGCGCGACCAGCTCCTTCGCGAGCGCGGGAAGCCGCCTGTAATCGTCTCCCGCAAAGCGGGAGGCGTACGCGACGGTACGGCCCTCGACATGGCCGAGCGCACGCATGCCGTCGCGGAAGTAGCACAGGGTACGTTCGCGTTCGTCGGGCCCGCAGCCGCCGACGGCGCGGTTGGGCGACAGGATGCCGACGACCGGGAGCCGGGTCGCGGGCTGGGCGTTGGCGCGCAGCGCGGGAAGCGCCGCGAATGCGGCGAGCGAAAGAACGTGGCGGCGCGTGGTCACCGGTAGATGCCTGCAAAGCGAACCGCCCCGGCAGGCCGGCGACGCGCCGCGCTGGAACTCCCAGTATGCGCTCGGCGGCGGCGCGGCGCCGCGCTCCGTCGACGCACGTCCCTGCTACGCCCGCCGTCCCCCGCAAGCGTCACTCCTTCGGCTCGAGCCGGTAGCCCACCCCCAGCTCGGTGAGGAAATGCCGCGGCTGCGCGGGATCCACTTCCAGCTTGTCGCGCAGCTGCTTCATGTAGATGCGCAGGTAATGCGTGTCGTCGGCGTGGCTGGGACCCCACACTTCGCGCAGCAGCTGCTTGTGCGTGACCACCATGCCGAGGTGCTTCGCCAGCGTCGCGACGAGCCGGAACTCCAGCGGGGTCAGGCGGATCGGCACGCCCCCGCGCTGGGCGAGCCGCTTGTCGAGGTCGATCGTGGCGTCGTCCAGCACCACGACCTGCTCGCCGTCGCGCACGCGCACCGCGTGTCGAAGCGCGACGCGGATGCGGGCGGCGAGCTCGCCGATGCCGAACGGCTTGGTCACGTAGTCGTCGGCGCCCGCGTCGAAGGCTTCGAGCTTGCCGCGCTCGTGGACGCGGGCCGAGAGGACGATGATCGGCATCGGCGACCACGTGCGGATCTGGCGGATCACGCCCACGCCGTCCATGTCCGGCAGCCCGAGATCGACGATGGCCAAATCGGGCTTGTGCGTGGCCGCGTCGATCGAGCCGCGACGTCCGCTGATCGACTCGACGATGCGATAGCCCTCGGACGCGAGCGTGGTCCGCAGGAACTGCCGGATCTCGGGCTCGTCCTCGACGAGAAGGATCGTGCGACGCAGCTCAGCCATCGGCAGCCGCGGGCGCCTCGACGGGCATCGGCGGCGTCTCGTCGATCGGCAGCACGAAACGGAACGCGGTCGCGCCGCCGGGAAGGCTTTCCGCCCAGACGCGCCCGCCGTGAAGCCGGACGATCGCACGGCAGATCGCGAGACCGAGCCCCACGCCGCCCGCGCCTCCCTCGGGCCGCGCCCGCCAGAACTTCTCGAACACCCGGTCGACCTGATCGGGGAGCAGCGCGCCGCCGAAATCCTCCACCGAGACCAGCAACTCTCCGCTGCGTCGCTGCACCTTCACCGAGACGACCGTGCCGGCGGGCGTGTGCTTCACCGCATTCTCTAGCAGGTTCGAGATCGCCTGCTCGATCAGCGCGGCGTCGACACGGATCAGCGGCAGGTCGTTCGGCACGTCCACGATCAGGCGGTGGGTGGCCATGCGCTGGCGCAGCCGCGCGAGCGCGGCCTGCACGATGTCAGCCGGCGCCGACCAATCCCGCTCGAGCGTGAGCCCCCCCGCCTCCAGCCGCGTCAGCTCGAGGATCTTCAGCACCCGTTCGGAGACGTCGCGCGACTGCTCGAACACGCTGGTCGCCAGTGCCCGTCGCTCGTCGGCGCCGAGGCGCTCGCCGGCGTCGACCAAGCTCGACGACGCACCGACGATGACCGCCAGCGGCGTGCGCAGGTCGTGCGAGATCGACGCGAGCAGCGTGCTGCGGACGCGCTCGGTCTCCGCCTCGATGGCGAGCTTGGCCTGCGCGCGCGACTGCTCGCGGACGCTTTTCACGAGATGCGAGATGACGAGCGCCACCGCCACCATGATGGCGAACGTGAGCAGGTACTGGACGTCGTCCACCGTGAGTGCCCCCCGCGGCGGGACGAACAGGATGTCCAACGCGAGCACGCACAGCAGCGCCGTGGCGATCGCGGCGCCGCGATCGTGCTGCACGGCGACGTACACGACGCCGAGCATGTACACCATCGCGATGTTGACGAGGTCGAATCGCGGGTGCATCGCGAGCCCCGCGATCGAGCAGGCGACCGCGACCCCGGCCGCCCACGCATAGCCCCTCCAGCGCCGCGCGCCAACCATGCGGGCACTCTAGCGCAACGGGCGCATAAAGATCCCGTCAAGAATCGGCCGGCGCCGCTGTCGATGCGGGGAGGCCGCCCTAAGCTTCGGGGCATGGACGAAGGCCTTCCGCTGACGAACCCGCCGCTCGGCCGCGTCGCGGCCCCCGCCGCGCAAGCCACGAGCGCCCTCGCGCTTCTCGCGCTGGGCGTCGTGTACGGCGACATCGGCACGAGTCCGCTGTACGCAGCCAAGGAGACGTTCCATCCGCAGCACGGCATCGCGCTGACGCCGGACAACATCCTCGGCGGCGTGTCGGCGATCTTCTGGGCGCTCATGGTCGTCGTGTCGCTCAAGTACGTGGTCCTGGTGCTTCGCGCCGACAACCGGGGAGAAGGCGGCATCATGGCGCTGCTCGCGCTCGCGTCGACCGCCGTTCGCGACCGGCCGCGGCTCCTTGCGGCGATCCTGCCGGTCGGCGTGTTCGGCGCCGCGCTGTTCTACGGCGATGCGGTGCTGACGCCGGCGATCTCGGTGCTCTCGGCCGTCGAAGGGCTGGAAGTGGGCACGACAGGCTTCAAGCCCTATGTCGTGCCGATCGCGGTGGGCGTGCTCGTCGCCCTGTTCGCCATCCAGCGCCACGGCACCGGCGTCGTCGGCCTGTACTTCGGCCCCGTCTGCTTGCTGTGGTTCGTCGCGCTGGCGTCCGCCGGGATCTGGAACATCGCCAGGACGCCGCAGGTCCTGCAGGCGCTCGATCCGCGACATGCGCTGGGGTTCGTGACCGGCCATGGCACGGCGTCGTTCATCGTGCTGGGATCGATCCTGCTCGCGATCACCGGCGCGGAGGCCCTGTACGCCGACCTCGGGCACTTCGGCAAGCGCGCGATCCGCCTCGCGTGGTTCGGCGTGGCGGCCCCGGCGCTGGTGCTGAACTACTTCGGCCAGGGGGCGTTGCTCATCGCGCAACCGGCCGCGATCGAGAACCCGTTCTACCTCGCGTTTCCGGCGTGGGCGCTGTACCCGATGGTCGCGCTGGCGACCGCGGCGACCGTCATCGCTTCGCAGGCGACCATCTCCGGCGCCTATTCGATGACGCAGCAGGCGATGCAGCTGGGCTACCTGCCCCGGATGAGGATGCTGCACACCTCGCAACAGACGATGGGACAGATCTACATCCCGGCGCTCAACTGGCTGCTGCTCGCCGTCGTCGCGGCCGCCGTCGTCGGGTTCGGCACGTCGTCGCGGCTCGCCTCCGCGTACGGCGTGGCGGTGATGGGCACGATGCTCGCGACGACGTTCCTCACCTTCTTCGTCCTCCGCTATCGCTGGCACCACCCGCTGTGGCTCGCGGTCGTCGCGACCGCCCTGTTCATGTTCGTCGACGCGACGTTCTTTGCCGCGGCGATGCACAAGATCCTGGAAGGCGGGTGGTTTCCGCTCGCCGTGGGCGCGCTCCTGTTCATGACGATGACGACATGGCGCAGGGGACGCTCGCTCCTCGTCGAGCGGTTGCGCGGCGGCTCGCCGCCGCTGCACGATTTCATCGCGAGCCTCGTCGCGTCGCCTCCCGCGCGCGTTCCGGGAACCGCGGTGTTCCTGATCTCCAGCATGGACGCGACGCCCAACGCCCTGCTGCACAGCCTCAAGCACTACAAGGTCCTGCACGAACGCAACGTCTTCCTGCACGTCGAGTTCCTCGGCGTCTCGCGCGTCGACGCCAGGAAGCGCGTCGAGTGCGAGGAACTGGCCGAGCGGTGCTGGCGCGTTCGCGTGCGCTACGGCTTCATGGACCGCCCGGATGTTCCGGAGGCGCTCGAGCTGTGCTCGCCGCAAGGCCTGTCGATCGAGCCGATGGAGGTCACCTACTTCCTGTCGCGGGAGAAGATCGTCCCCGGCGGCCGCGGCACGGGAATGGCGAGGTGGCGCGATCGACTGTTCGCCGCGATGGCGCAGAACGCGGGCAGCGTCACGGACTTCTTCCGCCTGCCGACCAATCGCGTGGTCGAGCTCGGGACGCGCGTCGAGATCTAGCGCGGCACCGGCGCCCGCCCGCGTGAGCGCGTCGTGGCGGCGCGCCAACCGTAGCCGCGCCGCGCGACGACGCCCGGCTTGCCATGGCGTGCCTGCCGTAGCACCCTCGCGGCCGGACCCCTTCGTGGGCGCTTCCGGGAGCCAAGCATGGACACCGACGTCCTCATCGTCGGCGCCGGACCGACCGGCCTGATGCTCGCCATCCAGCTCGCCCGGCGCGGCACGCGCATCGAGATCATCGACCGGCACGCCGGTCCGTCGCTCCAGACGCGAGCGGTGGGCGTGCAGGCGCGCACGCTGGAGATCTACGCGAGCCTCGGCATCGTCGAGCGCGCGCTCGCGCTCGGCAAGCGCGGCACCGGCGCGAACATCTGGGCCGAAGGACGCAGGATGGCGCGCGTTCCGCTCGGCCATACCGGGCGGGATCTCACGCCGTACCCGTTCATCTTCATCCTCGGCCAGGACGACAACGAGCGGCTCCTGGGCGAGAGGCTTCGCGACCGGGGCGTCGTCGTCCAATGGAACACCGAGCTGGTCGCGCTCGAGCAATCCGCCGCGCACGCGACGGCAACGCTCAAGTTGCCCGACGGCACGACGCGGCCGCTCACCGCCGCCTGGGTCGCCGGATGCGACGGCGCCCGCAGCTCCGTGCGCGAGCTCAGCGGCATCGCGTTCCCGGGCGCGCCGTACGAGCACGTGTTCTACGTTGCCGACACCGAAGCGACCGGCACCATGGTCCCCGACGAGGTCAACGTCTACCTGTGGCGGGAAGGCTTCCACCTGTTCTTCCCGATGCGCGGCACCGACCACTGGCGCGTGATCGGGATCCTGCCGGCGTCGTTGCACGGGCGCAAGGACGTGACGTTCGAGTCCGTGCTTCCGTCGTTGCACCAGGAGGCCGGCACCGGGCTCGCGTTCAGGTCCTGCTCGTGGTTCTCGACCTACCGCATTCATCACCGCGGCGCCGAGCGCTTTCGCGACCGTCGGGCGTTCCTGCTCGGCGACGCCGCGCACATCCACAGTCCGGT
>DATLIR010000064.1:0-5837 GCA_035539315.1 Casimicrobiaceae bacterium | reverse complement strand
GGATACGCCTGGGCCGCGACCAGCCGGGGGACCAGCGCGAGCGCGACGATCGTCAGCGCGAGCACCACGCGGCGCAAGGCGGCGCGCGCGCGCACCGTGTTTCCTGCGTTGCGACGGATGGGGTGCGGCCTCAGCGCCTTCCACCGTGAATCGAGATTCATCTTCGGCAACTCCTAGACCATGAGGGGGAAACGAGGGCTGCGATCGGCATTCGCCTGGCGCTTCGTCATGCGACCCAGGCGCCTCGGCGCATGGCGATGCCGTGTGCACCATGATCGAGCGCGACATCGAGGTCCGCCCTCACGAGTCCGCCGAGCGCGTAGACCGGCACGCGCGTGCCTTCGACCGTGCGTTCGAAGCCGTCCCAGCCGAGCGGCGCGGCGCCCGGGTGCGTCGGCGTCGCCAGCACGGGCGCGATGATCGCATAGTCGACGCCGAGCGACGCCGCGCGCGCGAGCTCCTCGCGCGAGTGGCACGATGCGCCGACGATGAGCCCGCCGGGACGCGACGTCGCCCGCGCGAGCGCCGCCGACGTCCAGTGCACGCCGTCCGCACGCACCGCGCGCGCTTCATCGGCGTCGCCGTTGACGATCACCGCGGCGCCGCGCGCATGCGCGAGCGTCACGAGCCGGCGCGCGAACCCCTCGCGCCGCGCCGCGGGCCAGCGCTTCTCGCGCATCTGCAGCAGCGCCAGGCCGTCGTCGAGCGCGCGCGCGGCCCGCGCGAGGAAGGCGTCCTCGCCCAGGTCCTCGGCGCAGGTGATCCCCATGACCGGCGGCAGCGCGAGCGCCGCCAGCACGCGCGTGTTGGCAGGCAGCAGCGGCGCGACGTCGAACGCGCCGGGCCGCTGCCATGCGAACGCCTGCCCGTCGTGGCCGACCGGCTCGCCGTCGAACGCGAACACGCGGAAGAAATGGAGCTCGACGTGCGCGTGCGGGTAGACGAACGCCTGCACGAGCCACGGCGCGGCGCGGCGCACGGTCAGGCCCAGTTCCTCGGCGAGCTCGCGATCGAGCGCCTGGCGCGGCGTCTCGCCGGGCTCGAGCTTGCCGCCCGGGAATTCCCAGTAGCCCGCGTAGGCCTTGCCGGGCGGCCGCTGCGCCAGCAGCACCGTGCCGTCCGCGCGCAGCACGACGGCCGCGGCGACGCGCGTGATGTCCATTCAGGACCGGCGCTTGAGCGCGTGGGCGCCCGCCCAGTGCTTCGCGAACTGCCAGGCGACGCGGCCGGAGCGGGAGCCGCGCTGCAGCGCGAACTGGAGCGCCTCGCGCGTGCGCTCCGACGCTTCCTTCGCGTTCGCCGGCGTCCCGGCGCCCATCTGCGCGAGCCAGCCGGCGGCCGCGGCGAGGTAGTCGTCCTGCGCGAACGGGTAGAACGACACCCACAGCCCGAAGCGCTCCGACAGCGAGATCTTCTCCTCGACCGACTCGCCCGGATGCACTTCGTCGCCGACGTGCCGGGTCTCCAGGTTCTCGCTCATGTACTCGGGCAGCAGGTGGCGGCGGTTGGACGTCGCGTAGATCGCGACGTTGCCCGACGGCCCGGCGATCGATCCGTCGAGCGCGACCTTGAGCGCCTTGTAGCCGGCCTCGCCGGCGTCGAACGTGAGGTCGTCGCAGAACACCATGAAGCGCTCGCGCCGGCCCTCGATGCGCTCGACGATGTCGGGCAGGTCGACGAGGTCCGACTTGTCGACCTCGATCAGCCGCAGCCCGCGGGGCGCGTACTTCGCGAGCATCGCCTTGACCAGCGACGACTTGCCGGTGCCGCGCGAGCCGGTCAGCAGCACGTTGTTGGCGGGGAGGCCGGCGACGAACTGACGCGTGTTGCGCTCGACCGCTTCCTTCTGCGCGTCGATCGCGACCAGCGCATCGAGGTCGATCGCGTGCGGATGCATGACCGGGTGCAGCCAGCCGCGTCCCCCGCGCTTGCGCCAGCGCGCCGCATGCACGGTGCGCCAGTCGGGATCGGCGGCGACCGGGGGCAGCATCGCCTCGACGCGAGCCAGCACGCCTTCCGCCCGCGCGACGAGCGCGGCGAGCGCTGCGGTCCCGTCGGAGGGCTTGTCCCGGCTCACGAGCGGTAGTCCGCGTTGATCGATACGTAGTCGTGCGAGAAGTCGCAGGTCCACACGGTCGCGCGCGCCGCGTCGCGGCCGTGCGCGCGGCCGAGGTCGACGCGCACGCCGATCTCGTCCTGCTGCATCACGCGCTGCCCGTCCTCCTCGCGGTAGCTCGCGGCTCGCCCGCCCCGGTCGACGACGAGCACGTCGTCCAGCCAGAACGACACCGTCGCCGGGTCGAGGTCGGCCGGGCCCGCGTTGCCGATCGCGCAGACGATGCGGCCGAGGTTCGGATCGGAGGCGAAGAACGCGGTCTTGACCAGCGGCGAATGCGCGATGCCGAGCGCGACCGCGCGGCACTCGGCCGCGGTGCGCCCCCCTTCGACGCGGATGGCGATGAACTTGGTCGCGCCCTCGCCGTCGCGCACGATCGCCTGGGCGAGCTCGATCGCCACGTCCTCGAGCGCCGCGCGCAGCGCCGGCAGGCGCGGATCGTCGTCGCGCGCGATCGTCGCGACGCCCGCGCGTCCGGTGGCCGCGATCACGAAGCTGTCGTTGGTGGACGTGTCGCCATCGACGGTGGCGCCATTGAACGAGACGTCGGCGACCTCGCGCGCGAGCCGCGCCAGCAGCGCGCGGTCGACCGCGCCGTCGGTGGCGAGGAACGCGAGCATCGTCGCCATGTCGGGATGGATCATGCCGGCGCCCTTGGCGATGCCGCTCACCGTCACCACCCTGCCGTCGATCGTGACCCGGCGCGACGCGCCCTTCGGCACCGTGTCGGTCGTCATGATCGCGCGCGCGGCGTCGTACCAGCCGTCGGGCCGCGCAGCGTCGAGCGCGGCCGGCAGCGCGGCGACCAGCCGGTCGACCGGCAGCGGTTCCATGATCACGCCGGTCGAGTACGGCAGCACGTGGTCGGCGGGACAGCCCACTATCTCGGCGACCGCCGCGCACGTGGCGCGCGCATCGGCGAGTCCCCGTTCGCCCGTTCCCGCGTTGGCATTGCCCGCGTTGATCACGAGCGCGCGCAACGCGCCGCTCGCCGCGAGGTGCTCGCGGCACACCGTCACCGGCGCGGCGCAGAAGCGGTTCTGCGTGAACACCCCGGCCGCGACCGTCCCCGGCTCGCACACGATGAGCACGACGTCACTGCGATCCCAGCTCTTGATGCGGCCCGCGGCGGCGCCCAGCGCAACGCCGGGAACCGGCAGGAGCGAGTCGCGGGTCGGGGGCGTGTAGTTGACGGGCATTCAGGCGTCGGGAGTCAGTTGACTGAAGTCAGGAGCGTCGCGTTTACGGAGGCCGCGCATCGAGCGCCGCTGGATCCTTCGCGATGATAGCCGCAAGACGCGGCGACCCGCATGGCGCCCGGGTCTGCATTTCCCCGCGTGACGCGCTCGGCGCGTTGACCGGCGCCGCAGGCGTCCGGTCCGACGCGTTGGGCGCGGCGCGCCGGTTCCCGGGCGGCTCGCCTCAGGACTGCCGTCGCAGGCGCGACGTCAGCCGAGCCGCCCGTGGCACTGCTTGTATTTCTTGCCGGACCCGCACGGGCAGGGATCGTTGCGTCCCACCTTGTCTCCCGCGCGCACGAACGGCTGCGCGGCGACGGCGGTGGCGCCGCCCTCGTCCCCGGCCGGCGGCGCCGCGAGCGCTTCCTCGTAATCGGCATGCTGGTAGCGCACGTTGGACACCGGCTCCGGCTCCTCGACCGCCGCCACGTCCTGCTGGCTGCGTACCTGCACGGTGAGCATCACCTTGACCACGTCGGCCTTCACGCGGTCGAGCATGTCGGAGAACAGCTCGAACGCCTCGCGCTTGTATTCCTGCTTCGGATTCTTCTGCGCGTAGCCGCGCAGGTGGATGCCCTGCCGCAGCAGGTCGAGCTGCGCCAGGTGGTCGCGCCAGTGGTGGTCGAGCGTCTGCAGCATCAGGCTGCGCTCGAAGCCGCGCATGACCTCCGGGCCCGCGGCGGTCTCGCGCTCGCGCCACGCGGCGACCGCGGCGTCGGCGACGCGGTCGCGGATCGTGTCGTCGACGACCTCCGCGTCCTTCAGCCATTCGCGCGCGTCGACGCGCAGCTGCAGGTCGGCGGCCAGCGCGGCCTCGAGGCCGGGCAGGTCCCACTGCTCCTCCACCGACTCGGCCGGCACGAAGCGGCGCACCGTCGTGTCGATCTCGCTGCGGATCATGTTGGCGATCGATTCCGACACGTCGGTCGCATCGACCAATTCGTTCCGCTGGTGGTAGATCACGCGACGCTGGTCGTTGGCGACGTCGTCGTACTCGAGCAGCGCCTTGCGGATGTCGAAGTTGCGCGACTCGACGCGGTTCTGCGCCTTGGCGATCGAGCGGTTGACGATCGTGTGCTCGATCGGCTCGCCTTCGGGCATCTTGAGCTTCTGCATGATGACGCCGAGGCGCTCGCCGCCGAAGATGCGCAGCAGCGGGTCCTCGAGCGACAGGTAGAAGCGCGAGCTGCCCGGGTCGCCCTGGCGGCCCGACCGGCCGCGCAGCTGGTTGTCGATGCGCCGCGACTCGTGGCGCTCGGTCCCGACGATGTGCAGGCCGCCGGCCTTGACCACCGCGTCGTGGCGCTCCTGCCACTCGGCGCGCATCGTCGCGATGGTCCGGTCGCGCTCCTCGCGCGACAGCGACTCGTCCTCGCGCATGCGCAGGACGGCCGGCTCGATCGCGCCGCCCAGCACGATGTCGGTGCCGCGGCCGGCCATGTTGGTGGCGATCGTCACGGCGTGCGGACGGCCCGCCTGCGCGACGATCTCGGCCTCGCGCGCGTGCTGCTTCGCGTTCAGCACCTCGTGCTTGAGGCCTTCCTTCTCGAGGAAGCCCGACAGGAGCTCGGAATTCTCGATCGACGTCGTGCCGACCAGGACCGGCTGGCCGCGCGTGTGGCAGTCGCGCACGTCGGCGACGATCGCGTCGACCTTCTCCTGGAACGTGCGGAACACGAGGTCGTTCTCGTCCTTGCGCACCATCGGCAGGTGCGTCGGGATCACCACCGTCTCGAGGTGGTAGATCTGCTGGAACTCGAACGCCTCGGTGTCGGCGGTGCCGGTCATGCCGGCGAGCTTGCCGTACATGCGGAAGTAGTTCTGGAACGTGATCGACGCGAGCGTCTGGTTCTCGCGCTGGATCGCGACCCCCTCCTTGGCCTCGACCGCCTGGTGCAGCCCCTCGGACCAGCGCCGTCCCGACATCAGGCGGCCGGTGAACTCGTCGACGATGATCACCTCGCCGTTCTGCACGACGTAGTGCTGGTCGCGGTGGTAGAGCGAGTGCGCGCGCAGCGCCGCGTACAGGTGGTGCATCAGCGAGATGTTGTGCGCGTCGTACAGGCTGGTGTTCGGGGCCAGGAGGCCGGCATCGGTGAGCACGGCTTCGGCGTGCTCGTGGCCCTCCTCGGACAAGAGCACCTGGTGCGCCTTCTCGTCGACCCAGTAGTCGCCCGGCCCGTCCTCGGCCGCCTGGCGCTTGAGCTTCGGCGCGAGGTCGTTCAGCCGGTAGTACATCTCGATGTTGTCGTCGGCCTGCCCCGAGATGATGAGCGGCGTGCGCGCCTCGTCGATCAGGATCGAATCGACCTCGTCGACGATCGCGTACGCGAGCCCGCGCTGCACGCGCTCGCCCGGCTGGTACACCATGTTGTCGCGCAGGTAGTCGAAGCCGAACTCGTTGTTGGTGCCGTAGGTGATGTCCTTGGCGTAGGCGATCCGGCGCTCCGCGGGCGACATCTCCGGCAGGATCACGCCGTAGT
>DATLIR010000063.1:0-4365 GCA_035539315.1 Casimicrobiaceae bacterium | reverse complement strand
GCACCTTGTGCGACGCGCCGAGCGCGGCCCCGGCCTGCAGCAGCAGCGTCGACTTGCCGATGCCCGGGTCGCCCCCGAGCAGCACCACGCCGCCGGCGACCAGGCCCCCGCCCAGCACGCGGTCGAACTCGTCGAGACCCGTGGGGACGCGGGGCCGCTCGCGCGCCACGATCGACGCGAGCGGCCGAACCGGCGCGCGTGCGCCCGCCACCGTCGCGAATCGCGTCGCCGCCGGCGTCGCGAGGCTCTCGACCAGCGTGTTCCACGCGCCGCAGTGCGGGCATTGGCCCTGCCACTTGGGCGCGACGCCGCCACACTCGGTGCACGAAAAGAGGGTCTTCGGCTTCGCCATCAAAGGAGCATTCGCCACGCCTCGCCCAGCGTGCGCAGTCCGGGGAACCAGTGCGTGAACGCCCATGCGCCGGCCCAGGCCACCGCCATGACGGTGGCGAGCACCGGAAGCGTCGCGACCATGACGTAGCCGCTCCAGTCGGGCTCGCGCAGGCGTCGCATGCCGGGCACGGCACCGGAAGCGAGCATCGCGCCGAACGCGGCGTCGGTGAGCATCTCGGGGGCGATCCAGACCAGGTGCACCGCGCCGCCGACCAGCGCGGCGACCAGGGCGAGCGCGATCACTCCGAGCACGACCAGGAGGACGCCGTCACCGTCGACATCCCCCACACCGTCGACGAGCCCGCCGAACGATCCGGCGCGGCCAGTGCCAGGCGGAGCGTTTCCCCCGGCGGCCTGCGACGACGACATGGCGTGCGTGGGCGCGTCGAACGACGCGCTCGCGCCGGCGCCTCCCGAGCTTCCGCCGCCGCCGCTGAAGGTACCGCCGCCGCGTCCGCTCGGCACGGCGTCGACGCCCCATCCGTTGCCGCCGGACGCGTCACCGACGAGCGGCTTCGCGCCCACATACGCGAGCCACAGCCGGACCAGGCCGAAGAACGCCGCGTAGCCCGCGAGCACCGCCACCGTCCAGCGCATCCAAACGCCGTGCACCGGCCATTGCAGCAGCGCCGCATTCACGAGGAAGCCGGTCGCGAAGGTGCCCGAGACGATCACGCTCGCGTGAAAGCGCAGCCAGAAGCGCGCCGTGAGCGACCGGCCGAGCGCGACGCGGCGGTCGGCGAGGGCCTGCGCGCGCGCCGCCACCGCGCCTTGCGCGGGCGCGAGGCGCCGCGTGTCGGGCATCAGGCGAGTTCCGCAGGATGGACGACGGCGGTGCCGAGCTTGCCGACCACGACGCCCGCAGCTTCGTTCGCGATCCACGTCGCGTCGGCCATCGGGGCGCCTGCCGCGATCAGCGTCGCGACGGTCGCGATGACGGTGTCGCCGGCGCCGGAAACGTCGAAGACCTCGCGTGCCTGCGCGGGAATGTGGAGCGCGCCTTGCGCCGTGAAGAGGCTCATCCCCTCCTCCGACCGCGTCACCAGCAGCGCCTCGCAGTCGAGCTCGCGCCGCAGCTTTTCCACGCGTGCGGTGAGATCGGCCTCGTCGCGCCACCGGCCGACAACGTCGCGGAGCTCCGCGCGGTTCGGCGTCACCAGCGTCGCGCCGCGGTATTTCGCCCAGTCGTCGCCCTTCGGGTCGACCAGGACGCGTCGCCCCGCCGCCTTCGCCTGCGCGATCATCGTCGCGATGTGCTCGAGACCGCCCTTGCCGTAGTCGGAAAGCACGACGACGCCGGTCTCGCGCACGCGTTCCGCGAATTCCTTGAGCTTCGCGCCCAGCACCTCCTGCGACGGGCGCGTCTCGAAGTCGATGCGCAGGAGCTGCTGCTGCCGCGCGATCACGCGCAGCTTGACCGTGGTGGGCAGCGACGCATCGTGATGGAGCGACGCGCTGACGCCGTCGGCCGCGACCAGCCGCTCGATGGCTGCGCCGGCCTCGTCGGCGCCGACGACCGACAGGAGCGAGGCACCGGCTCCGAGCGCGGCGACATTGCGCGCGACGTTCGCCGCGCCGCCGGGACGCTCCTCGGTGCGCGCGATGCGCACCACGGGCACCGGCGCCTCGGGCGAGATGCGCTCGACGTCGCCGAACCAGTACCGATCGAGCATCACGTCGCCGACGACCAGCACGCGGGCATGCGCTACCGCGTCGCGCCAGCGCGAAAAGCGCGGCCGCGCGTCGGATACGGTTGCGTCGGGGGATCGGGAGCGGTCGGACACGGAGCGGCGCGTCGGGGCCGGTTGGCCCGCCGCGATTATAGGGGGAGAGGCGAGCGGCCCGTGACGCCCGCACCGGCTTGGTTATTCCTGGCAGACCTAAGTGGGTGCTTTTTTATTCCTTCCTTGCGTCAGGGCGCCCCCGTAGCCTTCGGGCTCCTCCACACCGCGATCGACCATGTCCGCCGCGTTACACGCCGCTTCTCCCGCGCCCGAATTCGCCGCCAGCGACGCGCTGCAGCGCGCGATCGCCCGGCACACGACCGTGGTCTTCGCCTCGAGCTTCGGCGCGGAGGACATGGTGGTGCTCGACCTTATCGCACGCGCTCGCCTGCCGATCCGCACGTTCACGCTCGACACCGGGCGGTTGCCGCAGGAAACCCACGACCTGATCGAGCGTGCGCGCGCCCGCTACGGCCTGGCGATCGACGTGTGGGTCCCCGATGCGCAGGAGCTCGGGCGTTTCGTGGGCGAGCATGGCCCGAACGCCTTCTACGCGAGTCGCGAGCTGCGCGCGGAATGCTGCCGGATTCGCAAGACGGCACCGCTCGCCCGGGCGCTCGCCGGCGCCGGCGCGTGGGTGACCGGGTTGCGGCGCGAGCAAGGCGTCACACGCGCCACGGTCGAGGTGGACGAGCACGACCCGCTGCACGGTATCGCCAAGGTCAACCCGCTGGCGCTCTGGACACACGCGGAGGTGTGGGAGTACCTGCGCGAGCACCAGGTGCCGTGCAGCGCGCTGCACGAGCGCGGCTACCCGAGCATCGGCTGCGCGCCCTGCACGCGCGCGGTGCTCCCCGGCGACGATCCGCGCTCGGGGCGCTGGTGGTGGGAGAACGCCGAAGCGCGCGAGTGCGGCCTCCATCGGCGCCCCGCGACCGCGCGAGCCGTCATCCCCGTCGAGGCGGTCGCGTGAGCGCGCACGTCGCGGCCGTTCCGGTGCTGCGCGACCCGGTTGCGGCGGTCGGGGTCGGGCTCGGAACGCATCACCTCGACTGGCTCGAGTCCGAGGCGATCCACGTGCTGCGCGAAGTCGCCGGCCAGTGCGCGCATCCGGTGCTGCTGTTCTCCGGCGGCAAGGATTCGCTGGTGCTGCTGCGCCTCGCCGAGAAGGCGTTCCGGCCCGACGCGTTCCCGTTCCCGCTGCTGCACATCGACACGGGCCACAACTTCCCCGAGGTGATCGACTTCCGCGACCGCCGGGCCGCGGAGCTGGGGGAGCGCCTGGTCGTGCGCTCGGTCGCCGATTCGATCGCGAGCGGCCGCGTCGTGCTCAAGCACGCCGGCGAAAGCCGCAATCCGCACCAGTCGGTGACGCTCCTCGACGCGATCGCCGAGTTCGGCTTCGATGCCTGCATCGGCGGGGCGCGCCGCGACGAGGAAAAGGCGCGCGCGAAGGAGCGGATCTTCTCGTTCCGCGACGCGTTCGGCCAGTGGGACCCCAAGCACCAGCGCCCCGAGCTGTGGAACCTGTACAACGCGCGCGTCGCGCCCGGCGAGCACGTCCGCGTGTTCCCGATCAGCAACTGGACCGAGCTCGACGTGTGGCAGTACATCGAGCGCGAGCGCCTCGCGGTCCCGTCGCTCTACCTCGCGCACCGGCGACGCATCGTCCGCCGGCAGGGAGCGCTCGTGCCGGTCACGCCCCTGACGCCGCCGCGCGAGGGCGAGGCGGTGGAGACCGCCCTCGTGCGCTTCCGCACCGTCGGCGACGTCACCTGCACGGCGCCGGTCGCGTCGAGCGCGGATACGATCGCCGCGATCGTCGCCGAGACGGCCGTGGCGACGGTATCCGAGCGCGGCGCGACGCGGATGGACGACCGCACGTCCGACTCGTCGATGGAGCGGCGCAAGAAGGAAGGCTACTTCTGATGGGACTCGCGCTGCGCGACGACGACCCGGCGCCGAGCGCGCGCCGGCCGCTCCGCTTCCTCACGGCAGGATCGGTCGACGACGGCAAGAGCACCCTCATCGGGCGCCTCCTGCTCGATGGCCGCGCCATCCTCGCCGACCAGCTCGACGCGCTCGAGGCCAAGGCCGGCGGCGGCCAGCCGATCGACCTCGCCCTCCTCACCGACGGCCTCGAGGCCGAGCGCGAGCAGGGCATCACGATCGACGTCGCCTACCGCTACTTCGCGACGCGCGAGCGCAAGTTCATCATCGCCGACGCGCCCGGCCACGAGCAGTACAC
>DATLIR010000062.1:0-5699 GCA_035539315.1 Casimicrobiaceae bacterium | reverse complement strand
CGACGTCGACGGCGTCTACACGACCGACCCGCGCATCGTGCCGCAGGCGCGCCGGCTCGATACCATCACGTTCGAGGAAATGCTCGAGCTCGCGAGCCAGGGATCGAAGGTGCTGCAGATCCGCTCGGTCGAGTTCGCGGGGAAGTACCTGGTCAAGCTGCGCGTGCTCAGCTCGTTCGAGGAGCCCGAGGCGTCGGGCCCGGGCACGCTCATCACCTACGAGGAAGACGACTCCATGGAGCAGGCGATCATCTCCGGCATCGCGTTCAACCGCGACGAGGCCCGGATCCTGGTGATGGGCGTCGAGGACAAGCCCGGCATCGCCTACGCGATGCTCGGTCCGATCGCCGAGGCGAACATCGACGTCGACATGATCGTGCAGAACATCGGCGCGTCGGGGTTCACCGACTTCTCGTTCACCGTCCACCGCAACGAGTACCGCAAGGCGCTCGAGGTGCTGGAGCGCGAGCGCAACAAGACCTTCCGCTGCCGCGAGATCATGGGTGACGACCACATCGCGAAAGTGTCCGCGGTCGGCATCGGCATGCGCTCGCACGTCGGGCTCGCCGCGAAGATGTTCAAGGCGCTGGCCGAGGAGGGCATCAACATCCAGATGATCTCGACCTCCGAGATCAAGATCGCCGTGGTGATCGACGAGAAGTACCTGGAGCTCGCGGTGCGCGTGCTGCACAAGGCGTTCGAGCTGGAAAAGGCGCCGAGCTAAGCGCCGGATTCGGCGCGCTTTTTCGCCGTCGTCCGCTGGACGGGCGGCCGCGCGCCGCGGTAAAATGAACGGTTCCGCCGCGCCTTTTCGCGCCCCGGAGACGTGGCCGAGTGGTCGAAGGCACTCCCCTGCTAAGGGAGCATACGGGCTAAAACCTGTATCGAGGGTTCGAATCCCTCCGTCTCCGCCAGTTTTCGCGATCCCACCGTCGCGACACGATGTCGCAGTCGGCGGCGCGTTCGCGACGGCAGGCGCGTCGCGTTTCTACGCGAGTGCGTTATCGCAACGTGAGCGACCGGGAGCGGACGCCGAGGAACGCGGACGCAAGCGAAGCGCTGACCTGCGTGCGCGTGACGCAGACCGTCCCGCGCGCTGCCGTTATCATGGCATCCGATGACCGTCCCGTTCGGCGCGACCTACGCCGCTCATGTCGACCTCCTGACTGCGCGGCACCGCACCGCTACCGTCCTGCTCGCGCCCGGCCGGGCGCCCCTGACCTTCGGCATGCTGCATGCCCGGATCGACGCGATGCGCACGCAGCTCGCCGGCTGGAACATCGGTCCCGGCGATGTCGTCGCGTGGCCCGCCGTCGATCGCGTGGCGACCGCCGCGGCAATCGCGGCCGTGCCCGCTTGCGCGACGCTGATGCCGCTGCCCGCTGCGCTCACCGCATCCGCGTATGCGCGCGTGCTCGCGCGCGTCAAGGCGAAGGCCGTGGTCGCACCCCTGGGCATCGCCCATCCGATCGTCGACGCGGCCCGCCAGGAAGGCATCGCGGAGATCGGGTTGGGCGTCGGAGACACCGGCGACGCCGCGGCGTTCGGCCTGGCGCTGGTCCGCGACGCGGCGTCGCTCGCCCGGTCGGCCACCCTCCCGCCCGACACGCTCTATGTCGCGCTGACCTCGGGCACGACCGGCAAGCCGAAGCTCGTCCCGCAGGGCTGGACGTCGATCGCGGTGACGTCGAGCGCGCTCGGACGCACGCTTTCGATGGGGCCGGACGACGTCTCGGCGCACCTCACGACGCTGCACCTCGCCAACGGGCTGAGGACCGCGACGATGCTCGCGATCCTCAACGGCGGCGCGGTCAATGTGCTGCCCGAAGGCGACCTCGATGCGTTCCGCGGCGCGATCGCGGCCGGCGAGGTGACGTACACGTCGTCGACGTTCACGATGCACCGGGAGCTCCTGCGCCGCCTCGAGGGAGCACCGGTCGCGGAGCGTGGCCGGCTGCGCTTCCTGCGCGTGGCCTCGGGGCGCCTCGAGGCCGAGGAGATGGACCGCCTCGAAACGGCGTTCGGCGTCCCGGTCGTCACTGGACTGTCCACCAGCGAGACCGGCACGATCGCGATGCAGCGGCTGCCGCCCGCGCGCCGGACGCGCGGCTCGGTGGGAAGCGCCGTCGCCTCGGAGATCCGCATCGCCGACGAGCACGGGGCGGCGCTTCCGCCCGGGGCGGTCGGCGAGGTGCAGGTTCGCGGCCCGCAGGTGTTCGACGGGTACCTGGACGACCCGGAACTCAACGCGACGGCCTTCGTCGACGGCTGGTTCCGGCTGGGCGACCTCGGGCGCTTCGACGAGCACGGTGACCTCCACCTGGTCGGGCGCGTCAAGGACACGATCAACCGCGGCGGCGAGAAGATCGCGCCGCAGGAGATCGACGCGGTGCTGCAGGCGCTTCCCGGCGTGATCGACGCTGCGGCGTTCGGCACGCCGCACCCGTCGCTCGGCGAAGAGGTAGTGGCCGCGGTCGTGCGCGCGCGCGGCAGCGCCCTCGACGCGGAGCAGGTCATGGCTGCGGTTCGCGCCGAGCTCGGCGAGCGGCGCGCGCCGCGCACCGTGTGGTTCGTCGATGCGTTGCCGCGCACGGAAGGAGGCAAGCTCAGGCGGACGGCGCTCGCGGAGCTCGTGCAGCGCGACGCCGCGACGCCGGCCGCCACGCGCTCGCGCGCCGCGACGCCGCTCGAGATGGCGCTTTCCGCGCTGTGGACCGACACGCTCCGCCGCGCGCCGATCGGCCTCGACGAGAACTACTTCATGCTCGGTGGCGACTCGCTGCGCGGCGCGAAGCTCCTGACGCAAGTCAACGCCGCGTTCGGCGTCGACCTGCCGGTCCAGGCGCTCTTCGACGCGGCGAACACGATCGCCGGCATGGCGCGCAGCATCGAGCGCGCGCGCGGCGAGCCGTGAACGGGAATCGCCCTGCAACGCGGGGTCGTCCGAGGTCGCGCGCGCGTCGCCACGTGCTGGTCGCGCTCACCGCGGTTCTCGGCGTCGCGCCGCAATGGCTGCGCGCGCAGCAGGGAGCGGCGATCCGGGCGCGTGGGGTCCCGGTCGCGGGTGCGGGCGGGGAATCCTGGCCGCAGCGGCCGATCCGCATCGTGGTGCCGCAGGCGGCGGGCGGGACCGCGGATCTCCTCGCGCGCGTGCTCGCCGAGCGGCTGGAACCGATCCTCGGCGTCGCGCTGGTCGTGGACAATCGCGTCGGCGCTAACGGTTTGATCGGCACGGAGGCGGTGAAGCATGCCGCGCCGGACGGCCACACGCTGCTGCTCGCGTCGACCGCGACGCACGCGATGGCGCCGCACGTCACGTCGAGCGGCGTCTTCGATCCGCTGCGCGACTTCGCGCCGGTGATCAACGTCGCCTGGCAGACCAAGGTCGCGCTCTCGAGCACCGCGGTGCCCGCGACGACGCTCGCCGAGTTCGTCGCGCACGTGCGCGAGCGTCCCGGCAAGCTCAACTACGCGTCGACCGGCGTCGGCTCGTCGAGTCACCTCGATGCGGAGCTCCTCGCCGCGGCAACCGGCATGCGGCTCGTGCACATTCCCTACCGAGGCTCGGGGCAGACGGTGGCCGCGCTCACCACCAACGAGGTTCAGCTGCTGCTCGCCAGCGTGACGGCGGCGCAAGGCGCGATCGGCGCGGGGCATGCGCGCGCGCTCGCGGTGTTCTCGCAGCGCCGCTCGCCGCTGCTGCCGGGGGTGCCGACGATCGCCGAAGCAGGCGTGCCGGGGCTCGACCTGCGAACCTGGCTCGGCATCGTCGCGCCGGCGGACACACCGGCGACGATCGTCGGTGCGCTGAACGCGACGATTGCGAACCTGCTGCGGGACACGGGGCTGCGCCAATGGCTCGATAGTCAGGGCCTCGAGCCGATCGGAGGCACGCCCGCGGCCTTCGACGCGGCGATCCGCGCCGACGTGGCGCGCTGGGGGGAGGCCGCCCGGAAGGTCGGTGCCGCGACGAGGTGATCGACGGCACCGTCCGGACTGTCGGGCTTGGGCCTGTGCGGCGGGCCGGGATCCTCCTACGGCGCCCTCGGTAGTACCGTGATACCGTAACGGCGCCGCGCCGGCCCGTTTCGGCCGCCCGGCGCGTCGATGTCTTCCGTCCAGGACCATCCCGTCATCGCGCCCGCGCCGTTCGCCTCCGAGGACCTCTCGGTGCTGGCGGAGCGCGCGTACTCGCGCACCTCGGGCGCCGATGCGATCCATGGGAACGCGGTCAGGCTCCTGATCGACGCCACGGAGAACTATCCAGCGTGGCTCGCCGCGATCCGCGGCGCGCAGCGCTCGATCCTGTTCGAGATGTACATCGTCGACGACGACGAGATCGGACACGAGTTCGCCACGGCGCTCGCCGAGCGCGCCCGGGCAGGCGTGACGGTCAAGGTGCTGGTCGACTGGCTCGGCGGTCGCCGCGGTCGCAGCGCCTGGCGCGCGCTGGAGGGCAGCGGCGCCGAGATGCGGCTGTTCAACGCGCCCGGCTTCACGAGCCCGCTCGCCTGGCTCACGCGCGACCATCGCAAGACCATCACGATCGACGATCGCATCGGATTCGTCTCCGGGCTGTGCGTGAGCAAGCTTTGGGAAGGCGACCCGGCGAAGCGGCTCGAGCCGTGGCGCGACACCGGCATCGCGGTCGAAGGGCCCGCCATCGCGGCCCTGCAGCGCGCGTTCGCGCTGGTGTGGGACGTGGCGGGCGAGTCGCTCGATCCGTGCTTCCTCGCCGACGCCGAGAAGATCCCGAAGGCCGGGGATGTCACGCTGCGCGTGGTCGCGGGCATGCCGAACGGGCCGGGGACCTATCGGCTCGACCTCACGATCGCATCGGTCGCGCGGAACTACCTGTGGCTCACCGACGCGTACTTCGTGGGCACCAGCGCGTACGTCGGGGCGCTCGCAGCCGCAGCGCGGGACGGCGTCGACGTGCGGCTCCTGGTCCCCGGCGCGTCGGACATCCCGATGATTTCGCCGGTGTCGCGCGCCGCCTACAAGCCGCTGCTCGACGCGGGCGTGCGCGTATTCGAGTGGAACGGCACGATGATGCACGCGAAGTGCGCGGTGGCCGACGGCGTGTGGTCGCGCGTCGGATCGACCAACCTCAATCTCGCAAGCTGGATGGGCAACTACGAACTCGACGTCGCGGTGGAGGATCGCGCGTTCGCGCTCCGCATGGCCGACCAGTACACGCGCGACCTCACCCAGGCGACCGAGATCGTGCTGACGCGGCGCAACCGCGTGCGGCGCAGCGACGGCACGCGCCCGTTCGACGGTGCGCGGCGCTCGCATGCCGGCAGCGCGGGCCGTGCGGCTGCCGGGGCGGTGAGCGTCGGCAGCGCGTTGTCCGCCGCGCTGACCAACCGCCGGCCGCTCGGTGCCGCTGAGGCGGGCCTGCTCGTGAAGATGGCGATCGTCTCGCTCCTGATCGGCACGATCGCGGCGCTGTGGCCAGCGGTGATCGCCTGGCCGCTGGGCGCGCTGATGGCGTGGGTGGGCGTGGCCTGGCTCGCGAAGGCCTGGTCGCTCAAGCGCAAGGCGCAGGAGACGGTGCACGTGCCACGCCCCGAGCAGGCTGGCGGCGGCGCCGAATGATCGGGTATAATCAAAGACTTCGCGCCCGTAGCTCAGTTGGATAGAGTACCTGGCTACGAACCAGGGGGTCGTGGGTTCAAATCCTGCCGGGCGCGCCA
>DATLIR010000061.1:0-3483 GCA_035539315.1 Casimicrobiaceae bacterium | reverse complement strand
GGCCGAGATCGACCACTACGTCGCCACCGGCGAGCCCGACGACAAGGCCGGCGCCTACGCGATCCAGGGCCGCGCCGCGGCGTTCATCACGCGCCTCGAGGGCAGCTTCTCGGGCGTCATGGGACTGCCCCTCGCCGAGACCGCACAGATCCTCGCGCGCTTCGGCATGCCGGTGATCTAGGGACCCGCCCCGTGCGCGACGGTCCTGCCGTGACGCCTGCCACAACGCCGCCTTCGATGGACGGTGCCGCGCCGCCGCACGAGATCCTGATCAACGTCACGCCGCAGGAGACGCGCGTGGCGATGCTCGAGCAGGCCGTCGTGCAGGAGCTCCACGTCGAGCGCTCCAGCGCGCGCGGGCTCGTCGGCAACATCTATCTCGGCAAGGTCGCGCGCGTGCTGCCCGGCATGCAGAGCGCGTTCGTCGAGATCGGCCTCGAGCGCGCGGCGTTCCTGCACATCGCCGACATCTGGGAGCACCGGCAGAACGGCCACGGCGGCACCGAGCGGCCGATCGAGCGCATCCTGCACGAGGGCCAGGCGCTGCTCGTGCAGGTGATCAAGGACCCGATCGGCACCAAGGGCGCGCGCCTGTCGACGCAGGTGAGCCTGGCCGGTCGCCTGCTCGTCTACCTGCCGCAGGATTCGCACATCGGCATCTCGCAGCGCATCGAGGACGAGGCCGAGCGCGAGACGCTGCGCGGCCGCCTGCAGCACCTGCTCCCGGAAGGCCATGGTGGCGGCTTCATCATCCGCACGATGGCGGAGACCGCGAGCGAGCGCGAGATGCAGTCCGACATCGAGTACCTGACCAAGCTGTGGCGCGACCTCAACTCGCGCGGCTCCGAGCAGCCCGCGCCGACGCTCGTCTACCAGGACCTCAACCTCGCGCAACGCGTGCTGCGCGACATGGCGACCGAGGAGACGACGCACATCCTGGTCGACTCGCGCGAAACGCACCAGAAGATGAGCGAGTTCGCCGTGCAGTACACGCCGGCGCTCGCCGGGCGCATCGAGCACTACGCAGGCGACCGGCCGCTGTTCGACCTCTCGGCGGTCGAGGACGAGATCGAGAAGGCGCTGGCGCGTCGCGTCGACCTCAAGTCCGGCGGCTACCTGATCATCGACCAGACCGAGGCGCTGACGACGATCGACGTCAACACCGGCGGCTTCGTCGGCGGCCGCAGCTTCGACGACACGATCTTCAAGACCAACCTCGAGGCGGCGCAGGTGATCGCGCGACAGCTGCGGCTCCGCAACCTCGGCGGCATCATCATCATCGACTTCATCGACATGGAGAACGCCGACCACCGCGCCGCCGTGCTCGCCGAGCTCAACCGCGCGCTCGAGCGCGACCGCACGCGTCTCACGGTCAACGGCTTCACGCAGCTGGGCCTGGTCGAGATGACGCGCAAGCGCACGCGCGAGTCGCTCGCGCACGTCCTGTGCGAGCCGTGCCCGACCTGCGCCGGCCGCGGCGCGCTCAAGACGCCGCAGACCGTGTGCTACGAGATCCTTCGCGAGATCCTGCGCGAGGCGAAGCAGTTCAACGCGCGCGAATTCCGCATCCTGGCGTCGCAGGCCGTGATCGACATGTTCCTCGACGAGGAATCGCAGAGCCTCGCCATGCTGGGCGACTTCATCGCAAAGCCGATATCACTGCAGGTCGAGACCATGTATACGCACGAGCAGTACGACATCGTGCTGATTTGAGCGAACGCGGCCACTCGCCTTGCGCGAATGGCCGCAGCGCGCGGGGCGCGGGGCGCGGTCTGACCGCCTGTTTGCCGTCCGAAGCTTAGCGAGGGATCCGCTTCCCGGCCATGCGCCTTTGGACTCGCTTAAAGGACTTTGTCGGGCGGCTGCTCCGCCGCGAAGCCGCGCCTGGACGGTTCGAGGCGAGCGCCAAGTTCGCGTGGCAGGGGTGGCTCGCTTCAGCGCCCCTGGTCTGGCCCCGCCGCGATTGTCTCGTCTACGTGCCGAAAGGCTGGTCCCGCTGGCGGCGCTCGCCGCTGCTCGTCCTTTGTCACGGTTGCAAGCAGACGCCCGAGGAATTCGCCGCGGCGACCGGCATCGCCGCATGGGCGGACGCCGGCCGCTGGCTCGTGCTGCTGCCGCGCCAGAAGAAAGAGGCGAACCCGTGGTGCTGCTGGAACTGGTTCGACACGCGGACGGTCGCGGGCCACGGCGAGGCCGCGATCGTCGAAGCGCAGATCGATGCGACGGCGTCGCGCTATCGCGCCGACCCCCATCGCGTCGTCGTCGCGGGCATGTCGGCGGGCGGCGCGCTCGCCGCGGTGCTGGGCGTGCGCAGCTCCGGCGCCGTGCGCGCCGTCGTCGTCCACTCGGGGCTCGCGTGCGGCGCTGCGACGTCCGCGATGACCGCGCTCGGCGTGATGAAGCGCGGCCCCGAAACTGACGTCGTCGCGCTCGCACGCGTGGCGCGCCTCGAAGCGGCCCACGAGGCACTGCCCGTGCCGCTGCTCGCGATCCATGGCGAGCAGGACGGCGTGGTCGCGCCACGCAACGCCGTCGCGCTCGTGCGGCAGTATCTCGCGCTGAACGGTCACGTCGCGGTGTCGGCAACCCCCGTTGCCGATGCGGCGCTGCCGGACGCCGACCGCGAGGCGCGCGAGACGACCGCCGAAGGACGTGTCGTGACCACGCGCGACTGGATGGTGGGAACGCGGCTTGTCGTGCGCCACATCAGCATCGCCGGCCTCGACCACGCGTGGTCCGGCGGCGACGCCACGCTGCCGTTCAGCGACGCGGCGGCGCCCGCCGCCACGGCGCTGATCGCGGCTTTCGTCCGCGACGCGGGGCTTTGACGCGCCATCCCGCCAGAGCCCTTCCACACGGCGGCTCATCCGCGCATCTCCAAGTCGAGCGCGGAATGACGGTGGCGCTCGACGGCGCACCCACGCGGCATGGCGGCGTCGTGCTCGCCGATGTCGCGCAGCACATGACCGCTCAGCCCCGCGAGCTCGCGACTTGCGCGAATGGCCTCGTTTTCCCGCGCCCGCGCGCGCCGCCACGCGATGAGCGCCGCGACGAGTGCGCCAAGGCGGCGGCCGATCCGGACTGCAACCGGGGCGACGCGGCTCTGCGGGGAAACCGGGGCGGTGGGCAAAGTATGCGTATTCATGGTGGTTCCCGACGGGTTGAGACGCTGGTAAGCCTAATAGCCCAAAGCGCGCCATGGAATCGAATTGTTCTGCACGAATTGGTTAGCTATACTGAACAGCATGCCCCGCCCTCCACGCCTGCCGCTCAACACGCTGACTGCGTTTCGCGCCGTCGCCGAACGGCAGAACCTGCGCGCGGCCGCTGAGGCGATCCACATCACGCACAGCGCCGTGAGCCAGCAGCTTCGCAGTCTGGAAACACAGCTCGGCTTCGACCTGTTCGAGCGGCGCGGTCGGCGGGTCGTGTTGAATCCGGCGGGCGAAGCGCTCTTGCGCAGCGTGCGCACCGCGCTGGACG
>DATLIR010000060.1:0-10609 GCA_035539315.1 Casimicrobiaceae bacterium | reverse complement strand
CACCGCCCGCATCGCTTCGACCAGGTCGCGCCGGTTCCCCTCGCGCGGCGTGCGCCCGGCGTCGTCGAGCCGTCCGCGGTAGACGAGCCTGAGGTCGCGGTCGTAGCCGAAGATGTCCGGCGTGCAGACGGCGCCGTAGGCGCGGGCGACGTCCTGCGTGGCGTCGTAGACGTACGGAAACCCGAAGCCATGGCGCGCCGCGACCGCGCGCATGTTGTCGAACGAGTCCTCGGGATACGCCTCGACGTCGTTGCTCATGATCGCGACGCCGCCGATGCCGAGCGCGGCGAGCTCGCGCAGGTCGCGCGGGATCTTGTCGATCACCGCCTTCACGTACGGGCAGTGGTTGCACAGGAACATCACGACGAGCCCGTTGGCGCCGCGCACCGAGGCCAGCGTGTGCCGCTTGCCGTCCACACCCGGGAGGTCGAAGTGCGGCGCGGTCGTGCCGAGCGTCCCGGGCGACGTGTCGAGGCGGGTCATGGCGGCGGGCGCGGGTGGGGGGCGTGGCAAAATCCTAGCACTTCCCCGCCCCACGAACATCGTCCGTGTCCGTCGTATTCCATGCCGATCCGACCGCCTTCGCGCAGGCCGCCCGACCGGTCGCGTCGCGCTCGCCCTGCTCGGAAGCGTTCGTGGCGATCTGGTGCGCGGGCCTGGTGCGCCATCCGCCCGGGCGCGACGTGCCCTGGCTCCTGATGACCGCCGAGACGGGCGGCGCGCGCGCGATCGCGATGCAGCTCGGCGGACATCCGCTGCTGCTCGAGCACAGCGATCCGGCCGCGGCGCGCGTCATCGCGCACGTGCTCGCGGACGCCGGCCATCCGGTCCCCGGTGTCGACGGATCGGAAGCCGCCTGCGCGGCGTTCGCGCAAGTGTGGCACGAGCGCACCGGCAGGGTGACCCACGAGCGTGTCCGGCTGCGCCATCACGTGCTCGACGCCGTATCCGACGTGCGGGCGCCGTCGGGGTCGGCACGCCAGGCGGGCGAGGCCGACGCCGACTGGCTGGTCCGCGCCAACGACGCGTTCGCCGACGAGGCCAAGGTGCCGCGTGCACCGCAAGGCACCGCGCGCATGGTGCGCGAGCGCCTCGCCGACACCCGCTATCGTGTGTGGGACGATCAAGGCATCGTATCGTTCCTCGGCGCGAACCTGGTCGACGGCGGCTACGCGCGCATCGGTCCGGTGTACACGCCGCCCGAGCACCGCGGCCGAGGCTACGCGACGGCCCTGGTCGCATTCGCGAGCCGCGAGCTGATCGCGCGCGGCGCGACGCGCGTGTTCCTGACCACCGACCTCGCGAACCCGGTGTCGAACGCGATCTACGCGCGCGTCGGGTTCCGGCCGGTCGACGACACCGTCGCGTTCGACCTGGTCGCGCCGTGACGCCGCGACTCCACGTCGAGGGTGTCACGCTCGCGAGCGGCGCGACCGTCGCGCTGTCCCAAAGCGCCGCGCATCACGCGTTGCGGGTGCTGCGCCTGCGCGATGGCGACGCGGTGACGCTGTTCGATGGCGCGGGCGGCGAATGGCGCGCATCGATCGTCGCGAACGGGCGCGGCGGCGCGCAGGCACGCGTCCTCGCTCACGATCCGGTCGAGCGCGAGTCGCCGCTCGCCGTGACGCTCGTCCTGGCGACGCTCGCAACCGATGCGATGGACTACGCGGTGCGCAAGGCCGTCGAGCTCGGCGTCGCGGCGATCGTGCCGGTCGTCGCGTCCCGCTCGCAGGGTGGCGCCGCACGCGAGAAGCGTGTCGACCACTGGCGGCGCATCGCCGTCGCGGCATGCGAGCAATGCGGGCGCAACCGCGTGCCGCCGATCGACACGCCACGACCCCTCGCGGCGTGGCTCACGGCGCGCGATGCGCGCAGGACCGGCATCGTATTCGCGCCGGGGGGCGACGCTGCGCTCGCCCGCGTCGACATCGCCGGCGGCATCGAGATCCTGATCGGTCCGGAAGGCGGCTTCGACGCCACCGAGCTCGCGGCCGCGAAGCTGGCTGGCCTGCGCGCCGTCGCGCTGGGGCCGCGCGTGCTCAAGGCGGAGACGGCGTGTGTCGCCGCGCTCGCGGCCCTTCAAGCCTTGCGCGGCGACCTGCAGGGGCCGGGGAGAGCCCCCGAACTCGCGTAACCCGGAGTCCTTTTCATTCGCGGAGGCAGCGGAGGTCGCTGACGCGACGGCTGCTGCGTCACGGATCACCCCATTGAAATGCCGCTCGCGGGGCTGCGACAAAGCGTCGTGCGTCCGGTTCAGCCGAACCTCGTTTGCCCGATCGGAGGCCTGGCTGGCGTACCCGCAATTACCAACGCCGCGGCCCCAAGCTCGTCCCAGGGGTCGAGCTTGCCGAGCCCCTTCGACAGCGCATCGAGCTTCGCGAGCGTCGGAACGAGCGACGGCGCGATCCCGCGCGGAATGCGCGAGGCGGCGCGTTCCATGGCGGCCGCGCGGCGACCCCAGACGCGCGCCTGGCGCACGGCGTTGCCGGCGGGCACGCCTTGCGCGACCAGGCCCTGCACGATCGCGAGCGCGTGCACGTCCTCGGAGAGTTGCCACACCGCGAGCACCGGCGTCTCGCCTTCGTCGCGCAGCATGGCGAGGATGCGCAGCGCGCGCGCGCCTTCGCCGGCGAGCCAGGCTTCGGAGAGTGCGCCGATGTCGTAACGCGCGACGTCGGCCACCGCGTCGACCACCGCTTCGTGGTCGAGCAAGCCGGCCGGCAGCAGCAACGCGAGCTTCTCGAGCTCCTGCCGCGCGGCGAGCAGGTTGCCCTCGCTCGCTTCGGCGAGGAACGTCAGCGTGTCGTCCGATGCCCTCTGGTCTTGCTTCGCGAGCCGCGCGGCGATCCAGCGCGGCAGCTCCTCGCGCTCGACCGGCCACACGGGCACCTCGACGCCCGCACCCGCGAGCGCCGAGAACCACGCGGACGACTGCGTCGCCCGGTCGATCTTCGGCAACGTGACCAGCGTGACGTTGTCCGGATTCGGGTGGGTCGCGTACGCCTCCAGCGCCTTCGCGCCTTCGACGCCCGGCTTGCCGGTCGGGATGCGCAGGTCGACCAGGCGCCGCGTGCCGAACAGCCCGAGGTTGGCGTTGTTGGCGAGGAACGCGTCCCAGCGGAACTGCGGCTCGACGACGAACACCTCGCGCTCGTCGCAGCCGGCGCGGCGCGCGGCGGCCCGGATGGCGTCGCCCGCCTCGAGCGCGAGCAGGGGCTCGTCGCCGTGCACCACGTACAGCGGAGCGAGCTTGCGCTCGAGGTGGCCCGCGAGCGCGTCGAGCCGCACCTGGCTCACGGCTTCTTCGCCGCCTGCAGACGGCGGACGATCTGCGCGATCGCGTCGGTCTGCATCTCGACCAGCAGGCGCTGCTCCTGGATCTCGCGCGCCAGGCGCTCGGTGTCGTCGTACAGGTAGGTGCGCCGTACCGCGATCTCGTCGAGCGGCAGCCACACGTTCCCGCCGGCGTCGCGCAGCGAGAACTGCACGCGCTTGGTCAGCAGGAACTCGCGCGCGCGCCCGCCGGGCGAGAGCGACAGCACGGTCTTGTCGTCGGAGATGGTGGTGATGTCGAGCGTCACCTGCGCCGCCTGCGGCGCGTCGCGAACCTGCGCGGGGCCGGCGCCGGCGAGCGCGCGCTTGAGCTCGACGGTGAACGGCAGCCCCGGCGGCGCGCCGACGTAGATCGAGTCGAACGCATAGGTCGCGCTGCCGCGGAGCTGAAAGCCGCAGCCGGAGAGCGCGGTCAAGACAAGGCAGGCGAGGACGAGGAGGCGGAGCGGAAGGGAAGGGAGGCGCGTCATCGGGAGCGGCGGAAACGACATCGGCGGCGGTGCGAAGCCGCCGCCGATGCCTCGTACGGCGGGGTCAGCGGCGTGCGCCGCGGGAACGGGACGCGGCGCGCGCCTGCCATGCGCCCGCGATCGCCAGTCCTGCGACCAGCACGATCATGCCCCATTCGGTCAACGTCGGGATGGCTTGTGCGATGAGCTGAACCCAGCGCCTCCTTCGGGAGATGACGGGCGGACGCGACCGCGGCCGCCTCGCGTCCATTCTGGCGACGGCGAAAGGATGCGTCAACGGCGACGCGGCGCGGATCCGGAGCCTCGCGCACGGGCAAGACGCCAATGCCGTTACCATGGCGCTCGCGTCGTCGCCCGCCGACTCACCCGTGATCGAGCTCCGATCCCCGTCGCCCCCGATGCGATCGACCTGCGAGGCGAAGACGCTGCGCGCCTCGCCGGACCACGCCGCGCCATGACGACGCTGGTTGCCGGCGCGGGAGGATTCATCGGCGGCCACGTCGCGCGCGCGCGCCTCGATCGCGGCGTTGCAGTCCCGGCCGTCGACCGCAAGCCCCTGGCGGAATGGCACCAGGCCCATCGGACAGCGGACAACCGCGTCGTCGACCTCGCCGATGGCCGCGGCTGCCACGACGCCGTGGACGGCTGCAGGCGCGTGTTCAACTTCGCGGTCGACATGGGCGGAATGGGCTTCACCGCTGCGCACAAGGCCGACTGCATGCTGTCGGTGTTGATCAACGCGCACCTGATCGTGGCCGCGCGCGACGCGGGCGTCGAGCGCTACTTCTTCGCGTCGTCGGCGTGCGTCTACCCCGAGGCGAGGCAGCGCGACGCGGCGGCGACGGCGCTCCGTGAAGGCGACGCGTATCCCGCCGCTCCCGAGGATGGCTAGGGCTGGGAGAAACTCTTCTCCGAGCGCCTGTGCCGGCACTTCCGCGAGGACGTCGGCCTCGCCACGCGCGTCGCCCGTTTCCCACAACGTCCACGGCCCGCACGGCACCTGGGACGGCGCCCCGCGCGTGCCGTAGGGATTGTCGGCGCACGCGCCTGCTGGCATATACTTTCATCACCGATTGCGTAGGAGGTGAGGACATGGCCGCGACGACATGGCAGGTCCAAGGGCAGTATTGCGAGAACTGCAGCTGCGATTTCGTATGCCCCTGCGTGCCGGCCCAGATGACGGCGAAGCCCACGAAGGGATCGTGCACGTTCGCCATGGCCTTCCAGATCGAGCGCGGCCACTTTGGGAAGGTCCCGCTCGACGGCCTCGGGTTCGTCGTCGTCGGCGTGACTCCCGAGGAGATGGCGAAAGGGAACTGGTCGGTCGGCGTTATCGTCGACGAGCGGGCGAGCGCGGAGCAGCGCGATGCCATCGCCGGAATCGCGAGCGGCTCCGCGGGGGGACCCATGGCGGCGCTCGGGGGACTGGTCGGCAAGTTCCTTGGCGTGGAGTCGGCGCCCATCCGTTTCCAGCGGGACGCATCCTCGTGGTCGGTCAACGCGTCGAACAAGATCCGCGTCGCGGGCAAGGCGGCCTTCGGGCTCAATCCGGACGCCGCTCCCATGCAGCTGACGAACACCGGACATCCTGCCGCCGACACGTTCACCCTGGCGCGCGCTTCGGACAGTCACGTCGCCGCTCTGGGCGTGGCGTGGTCGGACGCGAGCGGCCGCAACAACGCGCAATACGCGCCGTTCTCGTGGCGGAGCGCGTAAGCGCCGCGATCGGGATGTCAGCCGAACGCCGTCCACACGGCGAGGGCGAGCAGGATCACGCCACCGGCCTTCGCCGTCCGATCGCCGAACGGCACGATCTTCTCCGCGACCACCCATAGCGTCAGGACCACGATGACCGCGAAGTTCATGACGCCGCCCGCGAAGAGCAGCAGCATCAGCGCCCAGCAGCAGCCCAGGCAATAGACACCGTGCCCGGCGCCGAGCCGGAAGGCGGCGAGCGCGCTCGCGTCCCCCCGGTGCTGGAGCAGATAGGCCAGCGGCGAGCGGCAGACGCGCAGGCATGCGCGCTTAAGCGGCGTCAGCTGGTACAGCCCCGCTACGGCCAGGAGCGCGGCGGTCGCGGCGGGCGTCGCCGGTTCCATCATCGGCGTCAGGACCAGTGCGGCGTCGAGCACGCGCTGCAACACTGTCGCGGCAACGCTGAACAGCACCCACACGACCACGTAGCCTGTCGCCATCGCGTACGTCTTTCGCGCGACCCGCGGATCGCCGTTCGCGCGCAATGCGCCGGCATACAGCAGGACCAGCGGCGACGCCGATGGCAGCATCATCGCCGTCATCATCACGGCCCACATTGCCAACAGCAGGAGCAGGTGGGGGGCGTCCCACTCGGGAGTCATCATCCACGCCGACGCTCCCGTCATCGTGCCGTACATGTCCTGCGCCATGAGCGCGATCCATGCCCAGCATGCGAGCGGAACGAGGACGAGGAGGGTGGCCGCGACGGCACGCTCGTGCTTCAGCGCCAATTCGAGCATCGTGCGGTCGACGGGGGCAGGACTCTCGTTCGGCGAAGGCTGTCTCACCCCGGGCATTTCGCTCTCCGAAGAAGCTCGCCGCCCTGCAAGCCACGGCCGAGCCCATCGTGCGGACGACGCGCACGAGCAGGGTCAGCCCCGACCTTTCGCGGTGATCGTTGCCGCGTCGAATCAGGTGCCGCGGAACGCCGGGCGCGGAGTACCGTCGCAGGCGGGGCATGCCCGCATCGTGGATACGTTGCGTTCGAATCCGCCATCGGTCGAAAGGCGAGTCTGGCCCTACTCATCCCTCGCAGACGGCACGGACGCACCAACCGCCGGATCAGCGACCCGATCGCGCGGGGCGCTGATCCGTGCGCGCCACGGCCCGCGCCGGGGTAGCGGGGGATGGAATCGAACCACCTTCTCCAGCAGGTTGGGCTGGCGAGCTGCCATTGCTCCACCCCGCGCGGTCACACGACGACGTTGACCAGCCGCCCCGGCACGACGATGACCTTCTTCACCGGCGCACCATTCGCGTGCCTCGCCACCTCGCCCGACGCGCGTGCGGCCGCCTCGATCGCCGCGCGGTCGGCGGTCGACGGCACGACGATGTGGCCGCGGAGCTTGCCGTTGACCTGGAGGACGAGCTCGATGGAATCCTGCGCGAGCGCGCGCTCGTCGACCCCGGGCCACGGCGCGTCGAGCAGGTCGCCGAAGGTCGCTGCGTAGCCGAGGTCGCGCCACAGCGCCCAGGTCGTGTGCGGGACGACCGGGTAGACGACGCGCAGCAAGATGCCGAGGCCTTCGCGGACCACGTTGGCGGCTCCCGGTGCGTCGACCGGAAGCGACTCGAGCGCGTTCAGCATCTTGTGTCCTGCCGACACGACGGTGTTGTACTGGATCCGGTCGTAGTCGTAGTTCGCCTGCCGCAGCGCAAGATGGAGCTCCCGGCGCGCCGCCTTCGCCGCTTCGCCGGCGCCCTCGCCCGGCGCCATCCCCTTGGCCGACGCGACCGCGACGAGCTTCCCCGCGCCGAAATCCCACAGGCGCTTGAGGAAACGCGCGCTGCCGCGGACGCCGGCGTCCGACCATTCCATCGTGTCCTCGGGAGGCGACTGCGACATGACGAAATGGCGCGCCGTGTCGGCGCCGTAGCGCTCGATGATGTCCTCAGGATCGACGCCGTTCTTCTCCGACTTCGACATCTTCGACACGCCGCCGTACTCGACCGCCGTGCCGTCGGCGAGCCGGCCACCCGCGATGCGCCCGTCGTCGCCGATCAGCGGCGTCACCTCGGCGGGAGGGTGGTACTCGATCCCGCCGCGGTCGTTGCGCGTGAACCACGAGTGGTTGAGCACCATGCCCTGCGTGAGCAGGCGCGTGAATGGCTCGTCGAAGCGCACGAGGCCCATGTCGCGCATCACCTTGGTCCAGAAGCGCGCGTAGAGCAGGTGCAGGATCGCGTGCTCGATGCCGCCGATGTACTGGTCCATCGGCATCCAGTAGTCGTTGCGCGCATCGACCATCGTGGGCGAATCCGGGCACGCGTAGCGCATGTAGTACCAGGCCGAGTCGACGAACGTGTCCATCGTGTCGGTCTCGCGCTGCGCGGGCTCGCCGCAGCGCGGGCAGGGCACGTCCAGGAAATCGGGGCGCTTCGCGAGGGGATTGCCGCTGCCGTCCGGGATGCAGTCCTCGGGCAGCACGACCGGAAGGTCCTGCTCCGGCACCGGCACGGTGCCGCAGGCGGCACAGTGGATGATCGGGATCGGCGTGCCCCAGTAGCGCTGGCGCGAGATGCCCCAGTCGCGCAACCGGTAGGTCGTCTTCTTCTCGCCGAGACCCTTCGCGGCGAGATCCGCCGCGATCGCGTCGACGGCGGGTCCGTACGCCAGCCCGTCGTAGGTGCCCGAGTTGACGCAGCGCCCGCGCGTCTTGTCCTCGTACCACGGCTGCCAGCGCGTGTCGTCGAAGGCTTCCCCCTCGATCGCGATCACCGGCAGGATGCGCAAGCCGTACTTCCGCGCGAACGCGAAGTCGCGCTCGTCGTGCGCCGGCACCCCCATCACCGCGCCGTCGCCGTAGCTCATCAGCACGTAGTTGCCGACCCAGACCTCGACTTGCGCGCCGGTGAGCGGGTGCTCGACGTAGAGGCCGGTCGGCGCGCCTTCCTTCTCCATCGTCGCGAGGTCGGCCTCGATGACCGAGCCGCGGCGCGCCTTCTCGACGAACTCGCGCACGCGCGGCGAGCGCTCCGCCGCGACCGAGGCGAGCGGATGCTCGGGCGCGACCGCGACGAAGGTCACGCCCATGATCGTGTCGGCGCGCGTGGTGAACACGGGCATGCGGCCGTCGCCGACCAGGTGGCCGCGGTCGTCGCGGATGTCGTGCGGAAAGGCGAAGCGGACGCCCTGGCTCTTGCCGATCCAGTTCGCCTGCATCGTGCGCACGCGCTCGGGCCAGCCGTCCATCCGGTCGAGCGCGGCCAGCAGCTCCTCGGCGTAGTCGGTGATCTTCAGGTAGTAGCCGGGGATCTCGCGCTTCTCGACCAGCGCCCCGGTGCGCCATCCGCGCCCGTCGATCACCTGCTCGTTCGCGAGCACCGTCTGGTCGACCGGGTCCCAGTTGACGACCTGCGTGCGGCGGTACGCGACGCCGCGCTCGAGCATCTTCAGGAAGAACCACTGGTTCCAGCGGTAGTAGGACGGGTGGCAGGCCGCGATCTCGCGCGACCAGTCGATCGCCAGGCCCATCGACTGCATCTGCCGCTTCATCGTCGCGATGTTCTCGCGCGTCCATGCGGCCGGCGGCCGCCCGCTCTTCATCGCGGCGTTCTCGGCGGGCAGGCCGAACGCGTCCCATCCCATCGGCATCAGCACGTTGTGGCCGCGCATGCGCAGGTGGCGCGCCATCACGTCGTTGATCGTGTAGTTGCGCACGTGCCCCATGTGCAGGATGCCCGACGGGTAGGGCAGCATCGAGCAAGCGTAGAACTTGCCCTTTGGAAAGCGCGGGTCGTGCTCGATCGCGCGGTAGGCATCGGTGCTCGACCAGTGCTGACGGGCGTCCTTTTCGATCTGGCCGGGGTTGTATCGTTCTTCCATTGTCGATTTCGCGCGAAAGCAGCGATTTTAAGCCTTGCGCGAGCGGGCCCCGAATTCGACGGCGTTCCCGGCGCGTTTTCGCTCATAATCCCCGCGATACGGTTGGATGGCGATTGCGAGGCGCATGGAAAAGACGGCGGCAGCGGAAGCAGAAGCGGGAGCGGCAGCGGGATCGGGGATTCCGGCGGGATCGGCGATCCTGCGGGCGTTCAGGATCCTCGAGGTGCTGGGCGATTCGGACGAGCCGCCGCAACTGGCGGCGATCGCCCAGGCGGTGAAGCTGCCCAAGCCGACCGTGCTGCGGATCCTGGCGACGCTGGAGCACGCCGGCCTGGTGTGCCGCGAGCCCGACAGCAAGCGCTATTCGTTCGCAAGCCGCATCGACAGCTTCGCCGGCAAGGTGCTGCTCGGCTCGCCGGTGCGCTCGCCGCGCCACGCCATCCTCGAGGAACTGGTCGAGCAGGTCGGCGAGACCTGCAACCTGTCGGTGCCGTCCGGCTCCTATGCCCAGTTCCTCGACCGGGTGGAAGTGCCCTGGCCCCTGCCGGTGCGCTTCGGGCCCGGCACCCGGGTGCCGCTGCATGCGACGGCCAGCGGCAAGATCTTCCTCAGCCACATGCCCAAGCGCGGGCGCGACCGGTTCCTCTCGCATGCCCCGCTGATCGCGCACACGTCGAACACCGTCACCGAGCCGACGCGCATCGCCGCGGACCTGGCGGCAGTGCGCGAGAACGGCTATGCGCTCGACGACGGCGAGTTCCTGCGGGGCATCCGCTGCGTGGCGGTGCCGGTGCGCAATGCCGAGAACAAGGTGGTGGCGGCGGTGGCGATGTCGGCACCGGACAAGCGGGTCAGCGTCAGCCAGATGATGGAATGCCTGCCGGCGATGCGCAACGCGGCCGATGCCTTGACGGCCACCATGGACTGGTAGCGGATGCGAAAAGGAGAGGGCGATGAACCAGCAGGACCAGGCCGGCGGGGCGGCTGCCGGTGGCGCGGCCGACGGTGCGCCCACCTATGAGGATGTCGAGGCGGCCGCCGCTCGGCTCGCCGGGGTCGCACATCGCACACCGGTGGTGACCTCGGCGACCGCCGACCGCCGGCTGGGCGCCAGTCTGTTCTTCAAGTGCGAGAACCTGCAGCGGGTCGGTGCCTTCAAGTTCCGCGGCGCGTCCAACGGCATCAGGATCGTCGTGGGCACCGACAGGAGGCTGCCGGCCAGGGC
>DATLIR010000059.1:0-10479 GCA_035539315.1 Casimicrobiaceae bacterium | reverse complement strand
ATATACGTATCCAGCGCCTCCGCCAGCTTGAATATCGACGGCTCTCCAAGATCCCCCTTGTCCCCTTCCAATGCCAACTTCGCCGACCCAATCACGATCGGCGTCTTGTCCCCGGGAAACTGGTACTTGGACAGCAGCTCGCGGACCTCGATCTCGACCAGCTCCAGGAGCTCCTTGTCGTCCACCATGTCCGCCTTGTTCATGTACACGATGATGTACGGCACCCCCACCTGCCGCGCCAGCAGAATGTGCTCGCGCGTCTGCGGCATCGGCCCGTCCGCCGCCGACACCACCAGGATCGCCCCGTCCATCTGCGCCGCCCCGGTGATCATGTTCTTGATGTAGTCCGCGTGCCCAGGACAGTCCACGTGCGCGTAGTGACGCTTCGCCGTCTCGTACTCCACGTGCGCCGTGTTGATCGTGATCCCGCGCGCCTTCTCCTCCGGCGCGTTGTCGATCTGGTCGTACGCCCTCGCCTCCCCACCAAACTTCTTGGAGAGCACCAGCGTCATCGCCGCCGTCAGCGTCGTCTTCCCGTGGTCCACGTGACCAATCGTCCCCACGTTCACGTGCGGCTTGTTGCGCTCGAACTTGCCCTTGGCCATGGCTCTCTCCAGCTTTCTCGTTGATCTTTCCGCCGGGATTCGACTGGCCTCGCCAGCGATGCCCGGGTGACTCAGCCGGCGAAAAGTAGGGGTGTACTTTTCGCCGCACCATTGTTGGTGCCCATGGAGCGGATTGAACGCTCGACCTCTCCCTTACCAAGGGAGTGCTCTGCCACTGAGCTACATGGGCCGCCGTTCATTCCTGCCGGCCGTCGTGCACCGGCACGCCGTTCAGCGCGCGTCTTCCGCTCCCGCCTTCGTGTCCCGCGCCGCCGTTCCCGACCCGCCGGACGTCGCTGGAGCGGGTGAAGGGAATCGAACCCTCGTCGTAAGCTTGGAAGGCTTCTGCTCTGCCATTGAGCTACACCCGCGAATCAGGAATCAGATGACAGAGGACAGGGATCAGACGCGGCGGAGATTCCCGTGGCGGCGCATCGAACGCCGCTGGAGGCCATCGCCGCATGGAATGATCGACTGCCGCGTGTAACCGAATCGCCCCGACGCCGCGCCGCGCGTTTTCCACGGCCTCCGGAGACACGGCGGCAACTGATTCCTGTCCTCTGATTCCTGATTCCCGATTGGTGGAGGGGGAAGGATTCGAACCTTCGAAGGCAGAGCCGGCAGATTTACAGTCTGCTCCCTTTGACCGCTCGGGAACCCCTCCGCGAAACTCGAAATTCTAGCAGGGGAACGGTGGGGGCGTCAAACCGGGCGCCGCGACGCGGAGCGGCGCGGAAGAGCCGCGGAAACCTCGCCGGAACAAGGGGTTACGGAAACCGTTCCGACATGTTTCACGCCGCTGCGCCGATGGCGTCGGTTCGGGCTTGCCCGGCGGGCGGCCCCGGTCCACCCCGACCGACCCGCTCGCGCGCGGCATAATCGGACGGTCGCCACCCGACCGGAGTGCGTTTCATGCGCTGCTGTCACGCCGATTTCGCGCTCGTCCAGGGCAGCGACCGGGGCTTCACCGTCGGAATGCCGACCTTCACGTTCGGCGCGGGGGTCCTCGCCGAAGCCGGCGACAACGCGCGCGACCTCGGGATGCGCCGCGTGGGGCTCTTCACCGACGGACGCCTCGTCCACGGCGAGCACGTCGCCAAGGTGCGCGCGTCGCTGGCCGCGGCCGGTGTCGCCGCTGAAGTCTACGACGCGGTGAAGATCGAGCCGGACGACGTCTCGTTCCAGGATGCGGCGCGCTTCGCGGCCGAGGGCCGTTTCGACGGTTACGTGTCCGTCGGCGGCGGCTCGGTGATGGACACCTGCAAGGCCGCCAACCTGTACGCGGCGCATCCCGCGGACTTCATGGCGTACGTCAACCCGCCGATCGGCGAGGGTCGCCGCGTCCCCGCCGCGGTGAAGCCGCACATCGCCTGCCCGACGACCTCGGGCACCGGCAGCGAGACCACCGGCATCGCGATCTTCACGCTGAAGGCGCTCAACGCGAAGACCGGCATCATCTCGCGCCGGCTGATCCCGACGATCGCGCTCATCGACCCCGACGTGACGCGGTCGCTGCCGCCGGCCGCGATCGCCGCGACCGGCTTCGACTGCATGAGCCACGCGCTCGAGTCGATCACCGCGCGCGCATTTCCGCGCCGCCTCAATCCCGCGCACGGCGCCGCCCGTCCCGTGTCGCAGGGCGCGAACGCCTTCTCCGACATGCTCGCGACCGAGTCGCTGAAGCTCGTCGGCGCGTTCCTCGAGCGCGCCGTGCGCGATGCGTCGGACACGGAGGCGCGCACCGAGATGATGTACGCCGCGATGCTCTCGGGCATCGCGTTCAACGCGGCCGGGTGCCACCTGCCGCACGGCCTGTCGTACGCGGTGTCGGGGCTGACCAGGGACTGGCACGTTCCCGGCTATCCGAAGGAGGCCTCGCTGGTGCCGCACGGCATGGCGGTGGTCCTCAACAATCCTTCGGTGTGGCGCCACACCGCTCATGCGAGCCCGGCACGCCACCTGCACTGCGCGCACAGCCTCGGCGCCGACGTGCGCGACGCGGGCCCCGGCGATGCCGGAGAGCCGCTCGCCGGCCGCGTCATCGCGCTGATGCGCTCGACCGGCATGCCCAACGGCCTCTCCGCGCTCGGCTTCGACGACACGCACGTCGATGCGCTCGCGACCGGCGCGGAACCGCAGTACCGCGTCATCAAGAACGCGCCCGTCGACATCGGGCGCGACGAGCTCAGGAGCCTGTTCCGCGCGGCGCTGCGGTACTGGTAGGCGCGGCGTCGCGGACGTCCTCGTCGCCGTCGGCCTCGCGCTGCACGCGGCGCGCCGGCAGCACCACCGAGAACGTGCTCCCCTCGCCCGGCTCGCTCGCGATGTCGAGCTCGGCCTGGTGACGGATCAGCACGTGCTTGACGATCGCGAGGCCCAGCCCGGTGCCGCCGGTCGCACGCGAGCGCGAGCGGTCGACGCGGTAGAAGCGCTCGGTCAGCCGCGGCAGGTGCTCCTTCGCGATGCCGATACCCGAGTCGGTCACCGAGAACACGCCCTCGCCGGACGGCTCGATGCGCCAGGCCAGCCCGATGCGGCCGCCGTCGGGCGTGTAGCGCACCGCGTTCGACACGAGGTTGCCGAACGCGCTCGCCAGCTCGTCGCGGTTGCCGGTGACCCCGGCCGCGTCGCGCACGTCGAGCTCGACGACGTGGCGGGTGCCGGACAGCGCCTTGGCGTCCGACGACACCTCGAGCAGCAACGGCAGGATCGCGAAGCGCTCCTCGCTCGCCGGCCGGTGCTCGCCTTCGAGCGACGACAGCGTCAGGAGGTCGCCCACCAGCCGCTGCATGTTGCGCGCCTGCTCGTGCATCAGCGCGAGGTAGCGCGTGCGCTGGCGCAGATCGAGCTCGAGGTCCTGCATCGTCTCGACGAATCCGGCGATGACGGTGAGCGGGGTCTTGAGCTCGTGCGACACGTTGGCGATGAAGTCGCGCCGCATCCGTGCCACCGCTTCGAGCTGCGTGACGTCGTGCGACAGGAGCAGCGACTCGCGCGTGCCGAACGGGACGAGCTGCAGCGACAGCGCGCGCCGCCGCGCGCCGATCACCGCGACGGTGACCGACTCGGCGTAGTCGCCCGCCGCGACATAGGCCAGGAACTCGGGCTGCCGCACCAGGTTGACGATCGGCTTGCCGCGGTCCTTGGCGGCATCGAGCCCGAGCTGCTCGCAGGCGCGCGGGTTCGCCCATTCGATCGCGTTGTCCTCGTCGAGCACGATGACGCCGTCGGGGATCGCCTCGGCCGCGCGCCGGAAACGGTCGATCATCAGGCGCAGGTCGCGCTGGTAGGCCGCGCGCATGCGCACGCGCTTGTGGATCGCGGTGAACACCTCGCGCCACGAACCGGTACCTTCCGGCACCGGCGCGTCGAGCGAGCCGGACGCCCAGCGCCGCACCAGGTGCTGGTTCCACAGGTGGAAGGCGACGAGTCCCGCCGCGCCGAGCGCGAGCACCGCGAGCGCGGCCTCCGCGTCCAACAGCCCCCACGCCAGCAGCGTGGCCGCCGCGACCGCGAGCGGTGCGGCGAGCGCGGGCCAGGGGCGAAACGTCATCGCGGCGCGGCGATCCGGTAGCCGGCGCCGCGGACCGTCTCGATCAGGTCCTGCGCGCCGAACGGCTCGAGCGCGAGGCGCAGGCGGCGGATGTGAACGTCCACGGTGCGCTCCTCGAGGTAGACGTGGTCGCCCCACACGCCGTCGAGCAGCTGCGCGCGCGTATGCACGCGCTCCGGCCGCGCGAGGAAGAAGCGGAGGAGCCTGAACTCCGTGGGGCCGAGGTGCAGCGACCGGTCGTCGACGGTCACGCGGTGCGTCGCCGGATCGAGCCGGATCGGGCCGACTTCGAGCGGCTCCTGCGCCGCTTCCGGCGCGCGCCGGCGCAGCACCGCCTTGATGCGCGCCTTGAGCTCCCGCGGCGAGAACGGCTTGGTGACGTAGTCGTCGACCCAGGATTCGAGGCCGGCCACGCGGTCCGCCTCGTCGCCGCGCGCGGTGACCATGATGATCGGCAGCTCGCGCGTGCGCGGGTCGGCGCGCAGCGCTCGCGCCAGCGCGAGGCCCGACTGCCCCGGCAGCATCCAGTCCAGCAGCACGAGGTCGGGCAGCGCCCCCTTGAGCAGCGCATGGGCCGCCTCCGCATCGCCGACGCCTTCGACGTCGTAGCCTGCGTCGGCGAGGTTGACCTTCAGGAGCTCGAGGATCGCGGGCTCGTCCTCGACGACGAGGATCGTCGGCGTCACGGGCCCGCCACCTCCGCCCGGATCGCCGCCGCCGAGGCGTGGCGCACGTCCGTGCCCTTCACGGCCTGCACGACCGCCTCGGCGATGTTCTTCGCATGGTCGCCGATGCGCTCGATCGACTTGGCCATGAAGACGATCTCGATCGACGCGCTGATCGTGCGCGGGTCCTCCATCATGTAGCTGATGAGCTGGCGCAGGATCGAGCCGAACGCCGCATCGAGCTCGTCGTCGAAGTCGACGATCTCGACCGCGGCGTTGACGTCGAGCCGCGCGAACGCGTCGAGCGCCATGCGCAGGATGCGCTGCGCGAGGCCGGCGGCGCGCACGATGTCGTAAAAGCGCACGCGCACCAGCTTGTCGCTCTCGGCGCTCTGCGCCTTGTAGGCGATCTTCTTCACCTCGTCGCCGATGCGCTCGAGGTCGTTGGTGATCTTGACCGTCGTCAGCACCATGCGCAGGTCGCCGGCCGCCGGCTGGCGGCGCGCGATGATCTGCGAGCACAAATGGTCGATCGACACCTGCATCTGGTTGATCTGGCGCTCGTCGGCCCCCACGGCGTCCATGACGCCCTCGCCGGCCTCGTTCTCGAGCGCGCCGATCGCGCGGGCGAGCTGTTTCTCGACCAGGCCGCCCATGGTCAGCACGCCGGTGCGGATCGCCTCCATGTCGGCGTCGAACTGCTTGTTGGTGTGGTCGGTCATCGTGGCCTCCTCAGCCGAAGCGCCCGGTGATGTAGTCCTCGGTCGCCTTCTGCCGCGGCTTCAGGAACAGCTCGTCGGTCTCGCCGAACTCGACCAGCTGGCCCAGATACATGTACGCGGTGTAGTCGGAGACGCGCGCGGCCTGCTGCATGTTGTGCGTGACGATGGCGATCGTGTAGTCGCTCTTGAGCTCGGCGATCAGCTCCTCGATCTTGGCGGTCGAGATCGGATCGAGCGCGCTGGTCGGCTCGTCGAACAGCACGACCTCCGGCTGCACCGCCACGGCGCGCGCGATGCAGAGGCGCTGCTGCTGTCCGCCCGACAGCGCCATGCCGCTCTGCTTCAGCTTGTCCTTCACCTCGTCGAAGATCGCCGCCTTGGTCAGCGCCCATTCGACGCGCTCGTCCATCTGGCGCGGCGTCAGGTCCTCGTAGAGCGACACGCCGAACGCGACGTTGTCGTAGATCGACATCGGGAACGGCGTGGGCTTCTGGAAGACCATCCCCACCTTCGCCCGCAGCATGTTGAGGTCGACGCCCGGCCCGAGCAGGTCCTCGCCGTTCAGCGTGACCTCGCCGGTGGCGCGCTGCCCCGGATAGAGAGAATACATCCGGTTCAACACGCGCAGCAGCGTCGACTTGCCGCAGCCGGAGGGGCCGATGAACGCGGTGACGCGCCGCTCGCCCACGTCGAGCGAGATGTCCTTGAGCGCGTGGAACGCGCCATAGTGGAAGTCGAGGTGGCGAATCGACATCTTGGGTGGCGCCGGCGCGACGTTGCGCGAGGCCACGTCGGGCCGGGCGATGAGGATCTCGCGGGACATGGGACGGGGCTCGCGGGGGTGGCTAGCGGTGGGAGGCCTGGCGGAACACCGTGCGCGCCAGGACGTTGAGGACGAGCACCGTGAGCGTGATCAGCAACGCTCCCGCCCAGGCGAGGGACTTCCAGTCGTCGAACGGGCTCATCGCGAACTGGAAGATCACCACCGGCAGGTTGGCCATCGGCCCGTTCATGTCGCGGCTGCCGAACTGGTTGTTGAGCGCCGTGAACAGGAGCGGCGCGGTCTCGCCGGAAATGCGCGCGACGGCGAGCAGCACGCCGGTGATGACGCCGGCGCGCACCGCGCGCAGCGTCACGCGCAGGATCACCTTCCACATCGGGGCGCCGAGCGCGATCGCCGCCTCGCGCAGGCTCGGGGGCACCAGGTGCAGCATGTTCTCGGTGGTGCGCACGACGACCGGAATCGCGATGAGGGCGAGCGCTGCCGATCCGGCCCAGCCTGAGAAGTGCTGCACGTTGGCGACGTACACGGTGTAGACGAAGAGACCGATCACGATCGACGGCGCCGAGAGGAGGATGTCGTTGATGAAGCGCGTGGCGTTCGCGAGCGGGCGGTTCTTCCCGAACTCGGCCAGGTAGATGCCGGCCAACACGCCGATCGGCGTGCTGACCGCCGTGGCGACGAACACGATCGCGAGGCTGCCGAAGATCGCATTGGAGAGCCCGCCGGCGCTGCCCGGCGGCGGCGTCGGTTGCGTGAACAGCGTGGGCGAGAGCGCCGCGAAGCCGTTCACGACCAGCACGCCGAGGATCCACAGCAGGAACGCCATCCCGAACGCCATCGTCGCGAGCGATGCCGCGAGGTTGAACCGGTTGACCCACAACCGGCGGCGGTAACGCGGCGAGCGCGACGCGCTGGTCATGGCGCGCTCCTCATGTCCGCGTCCCCTCGCCCTTCGCCAGGCGTGCGATCAGCATGCGCGACAGGGCGAGGACGATGAACGTGAGCAGGAACAGCACGAGCCCGAGCGCGATCAGCGACGCGCGGTGGACGGGATCCGCGGCTTCGTTGAACTCGTTGGCGAGCGCGGAGGCGATCGAGTTGCCCGGCTCGAACAGGCCGGCGCGGATCCGGTACGCGTTGCCGATCACGAAGGTGACGGCCATCGTCTCGCCGAGCGCGCGTCCCAGCCCCAGCATGATGCCGCCGATGACGCCGACGCGCGTGTACGGCAGCACGACGTTCCACACGACCTCCCAGGTCGTCGCGCCGAGGCCGTACGCCGATTCCTTGAGGACCGGCGGCACCACCTCGAACACGTCTCGCATCACCGACGCGATGAACGGGATGATCATCACCGACAGGATGATCCCGGCGGTCAGGATGCCGATGCCGTTGGGCGCGCCCTGGAACAGCGTGCCGACCACGGGCAAGCGGCCGATCGTCGCGGTGAGGAGCGGCTGCACGTGGTCGCCGAACAGCGGCGCGAACACGAACAGCCCCCACATGCCGTAGATGATCGACGGGATCGCGGCCAGCAGCTCGACCGCGGTGCCGAGCGGCCGCTTGAGCGCCGCGGGCGCCATCTCGGTGAGGAACAGCGCGATGCCGAAGCTCACCGGCACGCCGATCGCGAGCGCGATCAGCGAGGTGACGAGCGTCCCGTAGATCGGCGCGAGCCCGCCGAACACGCTCGTGACCGGGTTCCAGGTGTTGGTGAAGAAGAAGCCGAGGCCGAACTTGTCGAGGGCGGGCCACGCCGAGATCGCGAGCGCCACCAGGATCGCGACGAGCGTCGCCAGCACGAGCACCGCGAAGCCCTGCGTCAGGCGCTCGAACGCGCGGTCCTGCCACCCTCCCGCAGCGCCGCGGCGCACCGGCGGCACGGGATCGCGCCTCGCGCGCGCGCGGTCGAAGGGCATCGGAGCGTTCAGCGTCGCGGGGGCGGCGTCGGTCGGCATTCTACCTTGCGGAACGTGGCGACCGCCGCGGGGACGCGGCCGTCCGGGAAAGGCGGGCGCGGGTCGAGCGAAGCCCGAAGCGCTGCGAGGTCAGTTCCAGAGCGCCTTGCCGCTGCCGTCCTTGATCTGCGCCTTCCACGCGGCCGCGATCTCCTTGGCGAGCGGCCCGGGAATCGGGACGTAGTCGAGCTCCTCGGCCATCCTGGCGCCGTTGGCGAACGACCAGTCGAAGAACTTCATCACCTCGAGCGCGTTCTGCGGCTTGTCCTGTTTCGCCTGCATCAGGATGAACGAGGCGCCGGTCACCGGCCAGCTCGCCCTGCCGGGCTGGTCGGTGAGGATCACGCCGAAGCCCGGCGTGCCTTTCCAGTCCGCGCCCGCGGCCGCGGCCTGGAACGCGGAGTCGTCCGGCTGCACGACCTGGCCGTCGCGGTTGCGCATCGCCGCGTGCGTCATCCTGTTCTTCTTCGCGTACGCGTATTCGACATAGCCGATCGAGCCCTTGATGCGCTGAACGTAGGCGGCGACCCCTTCGTTGCCCTTGCCGCCCACGCCCTCGGGCCAGGCTACCGCAGTCGATGCGCCGACCTTCTGCTTCCATTCCGGGCTCGCCTTCGACAGGTAGTCGGTCCACAGGAACGTGGTGCCCGAGCCGTCGGAACGGCGAACCACGGTGATCGGCTCGGCCGGCAGGTTCACGCCGGGGTTGAGGTCCGCGATCGCCTTGTCGTTCCAGCTCTTGATCTTGCCGAGGTAGATGTCGGCGAGCACGGGCCCGGTGAAGGCGAGCTTTCCGGGCGCGACGCCTTCGAGGTTCACGATCGGCACGACGCCGCCGATGATGGCGGGGAACTGGACGAGGCCGGCTGCGGTGAGGTCCTCGGCCCTGAGCGGCATGTCGGACGCGCCGAAATCGACCGTCTTCGCCTTGATCTGCGCGATACCGCCGCCGGAGCCGATCGACTGGTAGTTCATGCGGACGCCGACCTTCTGCTTGTAGGCCTCGGCCCACTTGGCGTAGATCGGAAACGGGAACGTCGCCCCGGCGCCGGTGATGTCGACGGCTTGCGCCGCCCCGGCGGCGAGGACGGTTGACGCGAAGAGCAGCGAAGCGAAGGTTCTGGACATGTCCGGGTTTTTGGGATCGGGTGCCCGGAAGCGTAGCGCCGGTTTGTGACAGCGCGGTGACGGTCGGCGGGGACCGGCCTAGGTGCTGCGCTCGCCGTGGTACAGGCGCACCGTGTGCTTCGCCTCGGCGAAGAAGAGCCAGCGCTCGGCGAGCAATCCGGCGAGGCAGGACACGGCGACGAGCACGCCGGCGGCCGGATCGCCGAGCCCCGCGACGAGCCAGATCCCGGGCACGACCACCGACGCAACGAGGAACGTCGCGCGCACCCAGGTCCGCCGCACGCCGGGATCGGGACCCACGAACTCCCGCGTCAGGAAGGTGCCGCGCGAATGCCCGGTGTCGAGCAGCCGCGCCGCCATGATGCTGCCGGGCCGCCGCGGTCCGGGCGGGCCCACGCCGCGCGCAACGCCGAGCGCGTCGTCGATCGACAGCGCGCCTTCGCCGCCGTGCGCGAAGCGCCAGTACTCCTCCTTGACCAGCCACGACGCGACGAGCAGCGCCACTCCTGCCGACGCGACCCACGTCACGCCCGAGGCGGGACGGACCAGCGCCTCGACGATCACCGCGCCCGACGCGTGCCCGAGCACCAGGTAGGCGAGCGGTACGCGCGCGGTGTGCCACTGCCGGATCGGCTTCAGGCTCGCGTAGATCATCGCGGTGCAGCCGAGCACGGCCCACGCGAGCAGCAGCGTCGCGGCCGCCCAGCCCCACATCCGGCCCGGCACGACGTCGAGCGCGAGCGCCGCGACGAATGCCGTCGCCACCGGCATCAGCATCAGCGCGAACACCGCCTCGCGGGACAGCCACGAGGTGCGGAAGCGCGACGCGGAACGCCAGGCGTTGCGCGGGTTCGCAAGATGCAGCGTCGACGAGAAGAGTCCCGCGATGACGAGCGCGAGGCCCACGCCCGCGGCGAGCGCGAGCATCGGCCGCGACGCGATCGCCGGCCATCCGGCGTAGGCGGCGCCCAGCTCGGCGAGCGCGACCAGCGCGAGCACGCCGAGACCCGCACCCGACAGCACCGTGAACGCGATGACCGACAGCGCGGGATGCACGAAGATTC
>DATLIR010000058.1:0-7284 GCA_035539315.1 Casimicrobiaceae bacterium | reverse complement strand
GCGGTGGTCGGCGGGGTCGCCGGCGGCGTGATCGGCCACCAGATCGGCAGTGGGCGCGGCAACACCGCCGCGACCATCGCCGGCGCCATCGGGGGCGCCCTGGTCGGCAACGAGATCGAGAAATCGCAGGCGCGTGACCGCTACCGGATCGTGGTGCGGCTGGACAACGGCGCGCTGGTCTCGCTCGCCGACATCGGCGAAGGACAGTTGCGCCCGGGAGACCGCGTCAGGATCGTGAACCAACGCGCCTATCGCGCGTGAACGCGGGGCGCCCAGGCCCGATGGCCGAAGGCGCGCGCACTCGCACGCGATGGACGATGACGAATCGTCCGCGGCTCCGGACGGGGATGCCACTCCTCCCCTGAAGCATTCTCCTCCGGAGTTCCGCGGGCGTCCCACAAGAAGGAGGCGACATGTGCCACGTGCTCGATCCCAAGGCGATCACCACCTATCGCGAGTACCAGGCGGCGCTGCACGAGCTCGATGAGCTGATGCTCGCCGACCCGGACACGCCCGCCGGTCGTCGTTTCGGCGAGCTGGTCGCGCTGATCGACGCCTACGAGCTGTCGCGAGAGCCGACCGTGATCCGCACGATGAGCGAGCCGACGCGCGTCACGGCGTAGTTCGACGTCACCCGTCCGCGTCCCGCGGCGCGGGCGGTAGCGCAGTTCTCTGTTGGCGGCAGCCGCGTACGCGGCCGCCGCCTTTCGTTTGCCACTCGCCTCGCCCCTCCGGGGCGCCGAGCGCCGCCCCGGGATGCGCCGCTGCCGCTGATCCCTGTTCCCTGAACCCTGATCCCTGAACCTTGGGAGTACGATGCGCGTCACCGCGACCCCGATACCGGCCGCATGAAGCCCCCACCCCCGCCCGTCGACGGCGACATCACGACCATCGTCCCCGGGACGGCGATTCGGGAGACCGCGACGCGTCTCGACCGGCCGAAGCCCACGCCGGAGCGGCGACGCCGCTGGCGCGGTTGCCTCGTCGGCGGCGCCGCCGGCGACGCGCTCGGCGCCCCGGTCGAGTTCATGTCGCTCGACGAGATCCGGACCACGCTCGGCCAGGGCGGCGTATACGGCTACCTAGAGGCATTCGGGCGCTACGGCGCGATCACCGACGACACGCAGCTCGCGGCGTTCACCGCCGAGGGCTTGCTGCGTGCCTACGCGTGCAGCGCGATGAACGGAAGCGCCGACGTCCCCGCGATCGTCGGCCACGCGTACCTGCGCTGGCTGCACACGCAGCGCGAGAGCGCCGCGATCGCGCCGGACCTCGATGGCTGGCTCCTGCGCGAGAAGGCGCTGTTCGCCTCGCGCGTTCCGGGCATCGGCGTCGTCGACGCGCTGCGCAAGCGCGCGTCGTTCGGCGAGCGGCCGCGCAACACCAGCCGCGGCTGCGGCGGCGCGGTGCGGGTCGCGCCCGTCGGGCTGTGGTGCGCGCGGCTGCACGAAGGCATGAGCGCCGATCGCATCGCGCGCCAGGCGCTGGAGCTCGGTGCGGACGTCGCCGCGCTCACGCACGGCCATCCGACCGCGCAGCTTGCGGCGGGGTATGTCGCCGCCTTGATCGCGCTCGTCGCGCTCGACGTCCCGCTGCACGACGCGCTCGATCGCGCCACGGCGCTGCTGGTGCGCCGTCCCGGCCACGCGGAGACGATGGCGGCGCTCGAGCACGCGCGGAAGCTGGCCGCGGCCGGCGAGCCGCGCGCGGACTACGTCGCGCGCCTGGGCGAAGGCTGGAACGCCGAGGAGGCCGTGGCGATCGCCGTGTACTGCGCGCTGGCGTCGGAAAATTTCGACGACGGCGTGCGCCTCGCCGTCAATCACGACGGCGACAGCGACTCGACCGGCGCGATCGCCGGCAGCCTGCTCGGCGCGCTGCACGGCATCGAGTCGATCCCGACGCGCTTCACCAACGGGCTCGAGCTCGTCGAGACCGTTGCGGTGCTCGCCGACGACCTCGCGACCTTTCCCGCCTGGCCCATTGGCCAGTTCCAGCCCGCCACCGACGCGTCGGCCTGGTGGCTGGAGCGCTATCCGCCGTCCTGACGGGGCCTCGCGAACGGTTTGTTGCGGCGGCGCAACTCCCGCGCCGCTCGGGTCGACGAAGAGCACCGGCCCCAAGCGCTCGCGGATTTCTCCTTCCGCAACCACAAGATACGGGGGTGCGACAAGTCGTCCACCGCATTTTGTAGCGCACACTCCGTAACATACCGGGCCCGAAAACGCCCGCTGTCCCCCACAAGCTGTAGCCGCCGCGTTGCCGCTTCCGGCATGATGCCCACAGCGCCGGGCGTTAAGGGGGGACCGGGCCGGCGCTCCCGCGGTTCGATCGGCCGAGGTCGTCGCGGCGCGCCGTAGGCCACAGGCGCGCGGCGCCCGTGCTCCCCCCCGAGGAACGCATGAGCCGCCGGCCCCCTGCCAGCGTCGCGATGCCGCCTTCGCCCCGTCGAGCACGAGGCCGCTAGCGCATGGCATTCCGCGACGATCGACACCGCGGCCGTGCGCCGGTGCCCCCGGCGCTGGCCGCGCCGCTCGCCCGCTTCTACGCGCTTCGCTTCGCCGTCACGGCGATGACGATGCTCTCGGCCGTGCTGCTGCCGTGGCTCGTCTGGAGCGAAACCCACCGCCTCGACCTCGCCGGCCTCGTGATGCTGGTCGAGGCCGGCGTGCGCCTGACGATGTCGCTCTACGGCGGCCAGCTCGCGCACGCGGCGGGCGGACGCGTGTCGTTCGCGGGCGCGCAGGCGCTGTGCGCCGCCGGCTTCGCGCTGTTCGCCGCGGTCGTCGCGCTGCCGCAGGACAACCTGGCGCTCACGCTGGCGTTGCTCGCCGCGGCGATCGTGGTGATGCAGTCCGGCATCACGCTTGGCAACGTCGTCACCGAGGCGTGCACCGTCGCGCTGCTGCAGTCCGGCGCGACCGACGTGCCGGCGCGCGTGCGCGTCGTCGACCTGGTCTCGACCGCGTGCGCGTTGCCGCTCGGAGGCTGGCTGGTGCTCGCCTTCGACGCGCCGCTCGCGGTGGTCGCGCTCGGCTTCGCGCTCGCGGCCGGCGCCGCGCTGGTGACGGCGCGCGCCGGCGCCGTCTACGACCACGCCAACGCGCGCATGCCGGCCCGTTTCTCGCTGGTCGACCGCGACGCGTGGCGCTGGCTCGGCCGCCACGACCGCGCTCGCTCGCTCACGCTGTTCCTGCTGGTCGCGAGCGTGCCGGTGACGATGCTGTTCGGCGCGCTGCCGTTCCTGCTCGCGAGCCGCACCGCCGCGGGCCTGCCCGCCGGCGTCCAGCCGACCGACGTGCTGTTCCTGACGCATTACAAGGCGCTCGAGTCGATCGGCGCGGCGCTGATCCTGCTCGCGTGGGTGCGCTGGGCCGGCGCGGCGAAGCGCAAGCCGGTCGCGGTCCGCACGGCGTTCGTCGCGTACGCGCTGTCGATGGCCGCGCTGATCGTCGCTCCGACGGCTCTCGGTACCGCGCTCGCCGCGATCGCTCTCGCCGCGAGCTTCTCGCCGCTGATGGTGTGGGTGCGCACCGAGCGCGCCGCGCTCGTGCCCGAGCACAACCGCCAGCGCATCAGCGGGCTCCTGGTCGCGATCGACGCCACCGCCTACGTGCTGGGCGCGCTGGCGGTGCGCTACGCCGGCTTCGAGCCCGCCGCGCTCGGCGCGATCGCGACACTGGCCACGCTGCTGTTCCTGCTGCTGCAAGGCGAGCAGCGCGCCGCGTCCGCGACGCGCGACGCGACGCCTGCGCTGCCGCCGCTCGACGAGAAGCTCGCGCGGCTGCGGCTGTGGATCGCCGACAACCGCGACCTGATCGAGACGCGGCTCGCCGAGGCGATCCCGCGGCTCGGGCTGGTGAAGCGCGCCGTCGCGCCGCCGACCTGGGGCACGCCGCTCGCGCTCGCGCCCGCCGACGCGGTGACGCCGATCGGTGTGGGCCTGACGCCGATGGTGCTGCCGCGCGCGCTGCGCGACGCCGGCGTGCGCACGGCGTCGCTCGCGGCATCGACCGAGGAAGTCGCGGCGCTCAAGCGGCCGATCGACGACCTGCGCGCCGACGCGCTCGCGCAGGGCTGGCACCCGCGCGTGCTCGCGCACCTGCTCCCCGCGACGGCGCGCGAGCTCGAGAGCCGGATGCACGGCGCGTTCCACCGGTTGCGCGTCGACACGCTGCTGCGGCCCGGCGTCTCGAGCGCCACCGGCGACGCGGGCGCCGCGCTGCTCGCCACGCGCTACGCACCGCTCGAGGTGAACAACGGCGGCTCGCAGGGCCACTGGATCTGCTCGTCGGTCAACCACGCGCTGCTCGCCGCGTGCGGGCTCGAGGACAAGCGCATCTTCGACCGGCCGAACGCGCTGGTCGACGACGTCTACGAGGCGTTCGTCGACTGGCTGTCCGAGCGGATGACGCCGAAGCGCTTCGCGAACGCGTTCCCGCGCGGGCAGGTGCCGCTCGCGTTCGTGAGCGGGGCCTACGCGGGCCGCATGGTCAACGACATCGAGGGGCCGCGCATCGCCGCGCGCGTGTCGCGCCGCTACGGCGTCGAGGCCGGCTATTTCGTCGGATTCGCGGACCTCGAGCTCGGCCGGTTGCTGCGCGTGCGCGACCGCGAGCTGGCGCTGGTCAAGCGACGCGGCGGCGACGATGCGCATTCGTTCGCGGTGTGGAGCGACCTGTACGTGACCGATTCGATGGCCGAGATGGCGGCCGCCGTCGACAGCGACGACCTTCGGACGCGTGCGCTGGCGCGCGCGTTCTGCGAGGGGCGCGTGCTCGGCATCAGCGCGTGGCCGGGCCGCGAGCTCTGCGAGAACGACAAGGCGCACGTCGTCGACAAGGCCAACGCCCACGCGCTCCGCGCGACGCTCGGCCTGTCCGCCGCCGACGCGTCGCTGCTGCAACAGGCGGCGCCGACGGCATTCATGATCGGCGGCGACGACGCGACGGTGGCGAAGCTCGTCGACGAGCGCGACCGCTGGGTGGTGAAGGCGCGCTTCGGCTGCGGCGGCAGCGCGGTCGTCGTCGGCGCGAAGCCGTCGTGGCCGACGCAGCGCCTGCCGCGGGTCGTCGATCAGGACGGCGCGCACGTCATCGAGCGCGTCGCGCTTTCCGTCCTCGCCCGCGATGCGGGCGTCGCGCTCGATCTCGACCACGAAGGCCGCATCACGATGGCCTCGTGGGAGCGGCTGTGGCCGCGCCTGATGCGCTTCGTCGCCGGCTCTCCCGGCCACTACGTCGCGCAGCAGCGCGTCGAGCCGGCCCCGTTCCACGCGATGGTGTACGACGGGCGGCGCATCGAGGCGTTCGAGGCGACCGCCGATTTCGCGGCGGCGTTCACGCTCGGCTGGCGCGGCGACGAGCCGCGGCTTTCGGCCGCCGGCACGCTGTGCCGCGCGGTGCCGCTCGGCCATCCGCACACCAACATCACCACCCGCGGCGCGCTGGTGCCGGTGATGACCGAGGACGAGTTCGACCGCCTCTTCGTGGCGCTCGGCCTTCACCGCGAGCGCGCGAGCTCGCCCGCTGCCCTGCCGCTCCCGCGCGAAACCGTGCCGGCGTGACCCCCCGGCGGGCGTTCGCGCCGGGCACGCCGGGCGTCGTATGATGGGGTGCGGGGCTGTGGGCCCGCGCCGCTTGTCATGACGACGATACGCCGCCCGCTTCCGTTCGCTGCCGCCCTGCGCCGGCGCACGATCGTCGTCGGGCTCGCGGTGGTCGCGCTTCCCGCGGTAGCGGTCGCCGTGGTCGGGGAGGAACCCGGCTCGCCCGCCCGCGCCTATCTCGACCTCCGCGCGGCCGCCGCGAAGGCGACGAGCGCCGAGGCGATGCTCCCCTTCCTCTCGGCGACCTACCGCCGCGTCATCTCGGCCCTGCCCGCCGCCGAGCGCCAGGACTGGCTGCAGCGCCTCAAGCGCATGCCGCCCGCGCCGGTGAAGATCCAGGCGCAGGCGCTCGCCGGCGACCGTTGCGCGCTCGGCGTCGTGACGCGCGACGCGTCGCACGTCAAGTGGTCCGGGCGCGTCGAGATGGTGCGCGAAGGCGGCGCGTGGAAGCTCGCCGACGAGTCGTGGAAGTCCGAGCAGCGTTGAGCTGCGCGCTTGGCGCGCGGTTGCGATGAGCGCCGACGTCGCGAAGTGGCTCTACCGGATCGACGCCAACTACACCTGGACGTCGCCGTACAAGCAGGATGCCGACTACGCGTTCTTCGACGCGCGCGGCCGTTTGCGCCTGCTGATCGAGCGCAACGGCGCGATCACCGTCACGCACGACTACACGTGGAACGGCTGCAGCCCCAAGTTCCACGTGCTCGACCTCCTTTTCGGCACGCCCGAGGGCGTGGTCAACGCGCGCACCGGCCAACGCAAGACCTACTACGCCTCGCTCGTGCACGACGCGCTCTACCAGTTCCTCGCCGACGACCTGCCGCTCACGCGTGCGCAGGCCGACCGGTGCTTCCTGGCCCTGTTGCGCGAATCGGCGTTCCTGCTGGCGCCGCTCTACTGGGGATTCGTGCGCCTCTTCGGCGGGCTCGTGCACTTTGCGACGCGGCGCTGGCGCGACTGGGACGGATCGCGGATGCGCCTCGGCGACGAAATTCCCGCGCCACCGCCCGCGCCGTCCCCGCCAGCGGCGGCCGGCTCGACGACGGGCATGTCTGCGGCACTACACGCGACGGCCGCGCGCGCGCCGGCGGCCGGGGCGGTCCATATCGCCGCGCTCGACCACTTCGTGCTCACCGTCGCCGACGTCGACGCGACGATCGCGTTCTACGTGCGCGTGCTGGGGATGGATGCGATCACGTTCGGCGGAGGGCGCCGCGCGCTCACGTTCGGCCGGCAGAAGCTCAACCTGCACCTCGCGGGCAGCGAGTTCGTGCCGCACGCGCGCTCGCCGGTGCCCGGTTCCGCGGACTTCTGCCTGCTGACCACGGTCCCGCTCGACGACGTCGTCGCGCACCTGAACGCGCTGGGCGTCGCGATCGTCGAAGGCCCGGTCGCGAAGACCGGCGCGGTGTCGCCGCTGCGCTCGGTCTACGTGCGTGATCCGGACGGGAATCTCGTCGAGATCAGCAACGAGGTTTGAAAGGCGGCGATGGGCGATAGGCTATAGGCAAACGCCGCCCGCCCGCGGCGCCTGAGTCGGCACGGACCTCCCGCCGCCCATCGTCTGCGCGTAGCGTTAAAGCGTGAAAGGCGGCGATGGGCGATAGGCGATAGGCAAACGCCGCCCGACCGCGGCGCCGGCGGCTGCGTCGGCACGGACCTCCCGCCGCGCATCG
>DATLIR010000057.1:0-6558 GCA_035539315.1 Casimicrobiaceae bacterium | reverse complement strand
AGCTGCGGCACGATCGTGAGCTTCTCGTCGATGTCGACGAGCTTGTCGCACAGCGACGCGAACACGATGCGCCCGACGAACGTGCGCGCGAGCGTGGGGTCGAGGACATCCGGGTCCTCGGCGAGGCCGAAGCGCAGCGTCTGCGCGGAGGCGGGCACGGCGGCAAAGGTGGCGCCCGCGACGGCGGCGAGCGCGAAGGCGCGAAGGGCGGTCGGTTTCATCGGAGCGCTCCTCAAGGGGCGAAAGGGTCGAGATTACACCGCGTTCAGCGCGTGCGGAACGCCGCCTGCAGCGCCTCGAGGCGCGGGTTGGGGGGAATCGCGGCGGTGCCGGGCAGGATCGCCGGCGGCGCGATCTCGCGCCAGAAATGGCATGCGACCGCATGGCCGTCGCCGGTCGCCTCCAGCGGCGGGGTCTCGTCGGCGCAGCGTTGCCGCGCGTGCGGGCAACGCGTCCTGAAGCGGCAGCCGGAAGGGGGGTCGCTCGCGCTCGGCACGTCGCCGGCGAGGAGGATGCGACGGCGGTTGAGCGCGGGTCGAGGCACCGGGATCGAGGACAGCAGCGCCTGCGTGTAGGGGTGGCGCGGCTCGCGGAACAGCGCGCGCTTGTCGGCGTACTCGACGATGCGCCCCAGGTACATGACCGCGACGCGCGTCGCGATGAACTTGACGACCGCCAGGTCGTGCGCGATGAAGATGTACGCGAGGCCGAAGCGGCGCTGCAGGTCCATCAGCAGGTTGACGACCTGCGCCTGGATCGACACGTCGAGCGCGGAGACCGGCTCGTCGCAGACGATCATCCGCGGCTCGACCGCGAGCGCCCGCGCGATGCCGATGCGTTGCCGCTGGCCGCCGGAGAACTCGTGCGGGTAGCGGCGCGAGTACTCGCCCGGCAGCCCGACGAGGTCCAGGATTTCGCGCACCCGCCTGTCGTGGTGGCCGGCGTGGAGGCCGTGCAGCGCGAGCGGCTCGGCGAGAGTCTGGCCGACCGTCATGCGAGGATTGAGCGACGCGAACGGGTCCTGGAAGATGATCTGCATCGAGCGGCGCAGCCCGCGCATGTCGCGGTCGGTGTACGCGAAGAGATCCACGCCCTCGAAGCAGACGATGCCGGCCGTCGGCTCGAGCAGCCGCAGCACCAGCCGGCCGGTCGTCGACTTGCCGCAGCCGGATTCGCCGACCAGCGCGAGCGTCTCGCCGGCGTCGAGCTTGAAGCTGATCCCGTCGACGGCGCGCACCGCGCCGGTGGCGCGTCCGAACAGGCCCTTGCGCACCGTGAAGTGCTTGGCCAGGTTGCGCACCTCGAGGAGCGGCGGCGGGCTCACGGCGGGACGGTCCCGGTTCAGGTTCACGAACCTGGGAGCGGAGGAACCTGCAGCGGCGCCCGCCAGCACGCCGCCTCGTGCGCCGGCCCCAGCGAAACCAGCGGCGGCTCCTCGACGCGGCAGCGCTCGACGACGAACGGGCAGCGCGGATGGAAACGGCACCCGGTCACCGGCCGCATCGGCGTGGGCACCTGTCCCTCGATCGCGGCGAGCCGGTCCTGCTCGAGGTGGAGCTGCGGGATCGAGCCGAGCAGGCCGATCGTGTAGGGATGCTGCGGCTCCGCGAACAGCGCGGCGACCGGTGCCCGCTCGACGATGCGCCCGGCGTACATGACCGCCACGTCGTCCGCGACCTCGGCGATGACGCCGAGGTCGTGCGTGATCAGGATCACCGCGGTGCCGGTCTCCTCGCGCAGCACGCGCATCAGGTCGAGGATCTGCGCCTGGATCGTGACGTCGAGCGCGGTGGTCGGCTCGTCGGCGATCAGGAGCGCGGGGCCGCAGGCGAGCGCCATCGCGATCATCACGCGCTGGCGCATGCCTCCCGACAGGCGATGCGGGTACTCGTGGAAGCGCGCCACGGGCGAAGGAATGCGCACGCGGCGGAGCATCTCGATCGCGAGCTTCTCGGCGTCGGCCGGCGAGACGTCGCGGTGGCGCAGGATCACCTCGGCGATCTGGTCGCCGACCGTGAACGCCGGATTGAGCGAGGTCATCGGCTCCTGGAAGATCATCGAGATCCGGTTGCCGCGCAGCTCGCGCATCGCGGGCGCGGGCAGCGTGATCAGGTCGACGCCCTCGAACCGGATCTCGCCGCTTTCGATGCGGCCCGGCGGCTGCGGCACGATCCCCATGATCGACAGCGCGGTGACGCTCTTGCCGCAACCCGACTCGCCGACGAGGCCGAGCGTGCGGCCGGCCCGCAGCGTGAAGCTCACGCCGTCGACGGCGGCGAACGTGACCCCGTCGCTGGTGAACGTCGTGCGCAGGCCGCGCACGTCGAGGAGCGGGGTGTCGGTGTCCGAGGGACGCGTCGGTGCCGGCGCGAGCGCAGCGTCGCTCATCGCGGCGCGGGCCGGCCGAGGCGCTGCGCGGTGAAGCGCTCGACCTCGCGCTCGATCACCGCGCGGTCGGTGATGCCGGCGGGATTCGCCTTGCTCGGCAGGCACGCGGTGAACGGCTGGAAACGCTCCAGGCTCTTGCGGTAGAGGCGGCGCAGCTCGAGGAACGGCTCGGGATGGTCGTCGACGCGCAGCGTGAGCGACGGATAGTCCTCGGTGGTGACGACGAGCAGCGCTGCGGCCTGCTTGCCGCGCTTGTCGCCTCCGGCCGCATCGCCCGCATCGAGCGCGGCGAGCAGGCGCTCGGCCAGGGGGAGGGCGCGCGCCGCTTCGTACGCCGCCGCCGTGTCGTCGATCACGCGCGATCCGGCGAGCATGTTGCCGGCGATCGACCAGCCGTCGCCGGCGAGCTGCCCGCACCAGTCGATGCACGCGCTGCCGGTGTGCGCGGCGGTCGTGCCGCGCGTGTCGATGACGTGCAGCTGGCGATGGTCGCGTCCGGCATCGGCGCCGGTCAGCGTTCGCACGACCTCGTCGGCGGAAGCCCCGCGCGCGAGCATCTCGAGGCCCGGCGGACCGTAGAGCGGATTGACCAGGGCCTGCGTGGCGAGCGCGCCGACGCCGCCCCGGGCGTGCGGGCACAGCGCACCGACGGCGAAGAAGCGGCTGGCGATCGCGACGCCAAACGCGCCGCTCGCGTCGCGGGCGAGGATCGACCAGGTCATCGGCGGGGAGCGATCATGGACGGCCAAGCGACCCGGGACCGGTTCCGGAAGCAGCCTGCCGGTCCGCGGGGACCCGGGAGTATTTCGGCTGGACGCGCCGCGGTCAATGCGCATCGATGACGCGCCGCGAGGCCTCCGAACGTCTGGCTCATCGCCGTTGACATTTGATCAAATATCAAAGATGATCGGCTTCGGACAGGAACGCCGGGCGTCGCTTGGCACGGCCGACTGATCCCTGATGCCTGTTCCTGATCCCTGTGCCAACGATGCACGCCGAAAAGCACCCTCACCTCCCCGCCACCGCGCGCGACGCCGACCTCGCGATCGCGTCGCTGCGTCGCTGGCTGGTGCGCGTGCCGGTGAAGCATCCGATGGTGTGGGGCTCCGGCGTGCGCACCGGCGTGACCCGGCTCGTCGTCGAGCTGGAAACGCGCGGCGGCCACGTCGGCTGGGGCGAGACGATCTGCCTGCTCGATGCGATTCCCGCGGTGCTCGACAAGGTCGTGATCCCGCACGCGATCGGCCGCGGCGTCGACCAGGCCGAGCGCTTCCACCGCTACATCCTCGGCGCCGGCTACTACCACCACAAGCGCGCCGCAGTGATGGCGATGTGCGCGGTCGAGATGGCGATGTGGGACGCGTTCGGCAAGGCGTGCGACCAGCCGCTCTACCGGCTGTGGGGCGGCGAGTGGCGCCGGCGCATCCCGCTCGCCGCCTACCTGCTCGAGAGCGACCCGGTGAAGGTGGTCGAGGACGCGAAGCGCTACCGCGCGGCCGGCTACGAGACCTTCAAGCTCAAGATCGGCTACGACGAGCGCTCGGACCTCGAGCTGACGCGCCTGGTGCGCGAGGTGATCGGGCCCGACGTGCCGCTGCGCCTCGACGTCAACGGCGCATGGACGCCGGGTACGGCGAAGCGCCAGTGCCAGCGACTGCTGCCGTACGATCCCGCGTACATCGAGCAGCCGCTCGAGCTCGACGACCTCGACGGCCACGCGCGCCTCGTCGCCTCGCAACCGATCCCGATCGCGCTCGACGAGAGCGCGTACACGCTGCAGGACGTCGGCAACATCGTGCGGCAGCGCGCCGCCGACGTGATCCTGCTCGATCCGCACGAGGCGGGGGGGCTGTGGCCCACGGTGAAGGCCGCGGCCGTCGCGGAGAGCGTCGGCATCCCGGTCACGCTGCACAGCGGCGGCGAGCTCGGCCTGTCGCAGGCCGCCTACCTGCATCTCGCGGCCAGCATCCCGAACCTGTCGCTCGCGATCGACAACGAGATCACGCACCTCGCCGGCGACGTCGTCACCGAGCCGTTCGCGGTCGATGGCGGCACGCTCTCCGTTCCCGACGCGCCCGGGCTGGGCGTCACGCTCGACCGCGCGGCGGTCGCGCAATTCGAGGTGCAGGACATCACCGGCGCGTACCTCGATCCGCGCCGTCCCGGCTGGTTCCCGACCAAGCCCGCCTATTGACCGTTGCTCCGGAGGCTTTCATGTCGACCCTCATCCGTTGCGCCGCCGCCCTCGCGCTCGCCGCGCTCGCCAGCACGGCCGCCGCACAGGAGTTCCCCACCAAGCCGGTGCGCATCCTCGTGCCGTATCCGCCGGGCGGCGCGTCCGACGTGACCGCGCGCGTGCTGGCGGACAAGTTGCAGAAGCGCTGGGGTGGCAAGGCGGTGTTCGTCGAGAACAAGCCCGGCGCGAACGGCGTCGTCGGCACCGAGACGATCGCGCACGCCGATCCGGACGGCCACACGATGGGCCTGGTCGCGAGCTCGCACGTGACCAACCACGCGCTGATGAAGAAGGTCCCCTACGAGATGGCCGACCTCGTGCCGGTGACGATGACCGCGCAGGTGCAGCTCGGGCTCGTCGTGCATCCGTCGCTGCCGGTCAACAACGTGCGGGAGCTGATCGACCACCTGAAGGCCAATCCCGGCAAGGTCGCCGTCGCCACGTCGGGCCGCGGCAGCAATCCGCAGCTGTGGGCGCTGACCTTCCAGCGCCTCACCGGCACCCAGATGATCGACGTCGCCTACAAGGGCAGCGCCGCGGCGCATCCCGACCTGCTCGCCGGGCAGACGCAGGTGATGTTCGACGCGGTCGCGTCGGTGCTGCCGCACGTCAAGGCAGGCAAGCTGAAGCTGCTGGCCGTCGGCGGCGAGAAGCGCTCGCCGTTCCTGCCGGACACGCCGACGATGCAGGAAGCGGGCGTGCCCGGCTACGTGATGGCGTCGTGGGGCGCGGTGATCGTCCCGGCGAAGACGCCGAAGGCGCTCGTCGACCGGCTGAACCGCGACATCGTCGCGGTGCTGAACGAGCCGGACACCCGGGAGCGGCTCGCCGCCTTGTCGGCCGAGGTAATCGGCAACACGCCGGCCGAGGCTGCGACAACCATGAACGGCGAGGAAGCGCGCCTCACCAAGCTCATCCGGGACGTCGGCATCCCGCCCGAATGATCCGGGCGCCGGTCCGCGCGGTGCCGGGGCGTCGCGGCCCGACGCGCGGCGCCCGCTATCATGCGGGGATGGTGGACGTCCCCGGGGATGCCGAAGCCGCCGACGCGGTCAACGCGACGACGTCGACGCGCGTCGCCGCGGAGCTTCGGCGGCGCATCCTGCACGGCCAGCTCGAGCCCGGCAGCCGGCTCAAGCTCGAGGACCTGGCGAGCCAGCTCGACGTCTCGCACATGCCGGTGCGCGAGGCGCTGCGTGAGCTGGAAGGCGAGGGGCTGCTCGAGCTCTTCCCGCACCGCGGCGCGGTCATCAAGGGCGTCGACGCGCGATTCGTGCGCAACCTCTACGACGTGCGCGGCGCGATCGAGGGCATGCTGACCGAGCGTTGCGCCGAGATCATCGACGCGGGCGGGGCGCGCGAGCTCGGCACGCTGGTCGAGGCGCACGCGCAGGCGGCGGCGCGGCGCGACAGCGAGACGCTGCTCGTCGCCAACCAGCGGATCCACGACGCGATCAACGCCTGGGCCGATAATCCGGAGGCGCTGCGCACGCTCTCGCGCGGTCGCGTGCTGGTCGACGCGCTGCGGCTGCGCTACGGCTTCGGCCAGGGACGCATCGAAGCCGTCGTCGCCGAGCACCGGACGCTCCTGCGCGCGATCGAGCGCCACGACGGCGAGCGCGCCGGCGGCATCGCGCGGCGGCACTGCCTGCGGGCGCGGGACGACCTGCTGGCGCGGATGCGGCAGGGGACGGGAGCGACAGGAGGGGTCGGGTTCGCGACCTGAGCCCAGGACGCGGAGTCAGGATCGCAACCCGAGTCCTCACATGTTGACGCTCATCCCGCCGTCGACATAGATCGTCTGGCCGGTGAGGTACGACGCCGCGTCCGAGGCGAGGAACACCGCGATGCCGGCGAGCTCCTCGGGATCGCCCCAGCGCTTCATCGGCGTGCGGAGATTCACCCAGGCGACGAACTCGGCGTTGTCCATCAGC
>DATLIR010000056.1:0-17703 GCA_035539315.1 Casimicrobiaceae bacterium | reverse complement strand
AGCCCAGGGCGAGCATCACTACCACGGCGAGCGACAGCACCACCGTGCTCGCGCGCGGCCAGGCGATAGCCCACAGCAGCGAGAACGGCAGCACCTGGACTGCGAGCGAGGCGACCCATCCCGGCCGCGCCTCACGCACGGCCTGCCACGCGCGGGTCGGGCTGTAGACGATGCGCAGCGACGGAAGGAAGGCGCGCAAGCGTATCACGGCGCCTACAGCCAGCCCGCCTTCCTGAACCGGTAGAAAAGCAGCCCGTCGATGAGCCCGATGAGCGCCATGACCAGCGGATAGCCGAGCGTCCATTTCAGCTCCGGCATCTGCTCGAAGTTCATGCCGTAGGCCCCCACGATCATGGTCGGGACCGCGACCAGGGCGCCGTACGCCGCGAGGCGCTTGGTGACCTCGCTCTCGGAGACCTGCACCATCGCGAGGTTCACCTGGATCGCGGTGCTGACGGTGTCGCGTGCCGCATCGATCGACTGGTTGATGCGGATCAGGTGGTCGTAGACGTCGCGGAAGTACTCCCCGAGCCCGGCGCAGGTGTGCGGCACCCGCCCGCCGAAGAGCTTGGCGGTGGCCTCGAGCAGCGGCGCGGTGGCGTGCTTGAGCGTCGTCAGCTCCTGCTTCACGTAGTAGAGGGCCTCGATGCTGCCGCGCGGGTCATCGCCGGCGAAGAGCTGCTCTTCGATCGCCTCGAGCTCGGCCTCCACCGCGTCGAGCACCGGGAAATAGCGGTCGACGACCGCATCCATCAGCGCGTAGAACACGTAGCCCGAGCCGTGGCGCAGCAGGTCCGGCTCGCGCTCGGTCCGCGCGCGCACGTCGGCGAACCCGCGGGTCACGTTCTGTCGCACCGACAGCACGTAGTTGCGCCCGACGAACACGGCCACCTGGCCCTCGCGGAGGTCGCCGTCGGGGGTGTCGCGCTCGACGGTGCGCAGGATCGCGAACAGGTCCTCGCCGTACTCCTCGAGCTTGGGGCGCTGGTGCGGGCGCTTCGCGTCCTCGACGGCGAGCTCGTGCAGCCCGAACTCCTCGGCGAGCGTGTCCATCTCGGGGCCGTCGGGATCGGCGATCGCGACCCAGACGAAGCAGTCCGGGCGGCTCACGTACTCGCTGATGTCCTCGATCGGGATGTCGGCGAGCTTGCGGCCGTTCTGGTAGGCGACGCAGTTGACCAGCATTGCACCATGATAGCGCGCGGCGGCGGCGCGCCGTCGGTGTGCGATCCTCGCGGGATGCACGCCTCGCGACAGCGTTCCGATCGCCCCCGCCGCGGGCCTGCCTGCGGCCGGCGACGGCCCGGTGAATTCCGATGACCACGCCATCGCGGGGGCACGCCATGCTGCCGCGCGGGCGCGAGCTCGCGCTCCTCGCGACGCTCGCGGCGGTCCAGTTCGCGCACATCGTCGACTTCATGATCATGATGCCCCTTGCGCCGCAGCTGATGCGGCTGTGGGGGATCGGACCCCAGGCGTTCGGCGCGCTGGTGTCGGCCTACACGTTCGCGGCCGCGGCCAGCGGCCTGGTCTCGGTGCTGGTCATCGACCGCTACGACCGCCGGCACGCGCTGCTGGCGGTCTTCGGCGGCTTCACCGTCGCCACCGCACTGTGCGGCATCGCGCCCGGCTACGAGGCGCTGCTCGCCGCCCGCGTGCTGGCCGGCGCGTTCGGCGGCATCGTCGGCGCGGTTATTCTCGCGATCATCGCCGACGCGATCCCCTACGAGCGGCGCGCCCGCGCCAACGCGCTCGTCGCGACCGCGTTCTCGCTCGCCGCCATCGCGGGCGTCCCGGTCGGACTGTGGCTCGCCGCGCTGTCCACCTGGCGCGCGCCGTTCCTCGCCGTCGCCGCGCTTGCGACGCTCACCGGTCTCGTCGCATGGCGGGTGATCCCGCCGATCGCCGGCCACGTCGCGCACGGGCGCTCGCACGGCGCGATGGCGCGGGTGCGCGCGGTCATCACGGTGCGCAACCACTGGCGCGCGTTCGCGTTCGTGCTGTCGCTGATGCTCGCCGGGTTCACCGTCATCCCGTTCTTCGCCGCGTACTCGGTCGCCAACGTGGGGCTCACCGAGACCGAACTGCCGGTGATGTACGCCGTCGGCGGCGCGGCGACGCTCATCACCAGCCAGGTGATCGGCCATCTGGCCGACCGCTACGGCAAGAAGCGCGTCTACGCGGTGATCGCGCTCGCTTCCGTCGTGCCGATCGTCGTGACGACGCACCTTCCGCGGTTGTCGCTCCTCGCCTACCTGCCGCTGTCGACGGTGTTCTTCGTGCTGGTGACCGGGCGGTTCGGCCCGGCCATGGCGCTGGTCTCGGGCAGCGCCGAGCCGCGCGTCCGCGGCAGCTTCATGAGCCTCAATGCCTCGATCCAGCAGCTCGGCGCCGGCGTCGCCGCGCTGGTCGCCGGGTCGCTGGTGGGCAAGGCCACCGACGGCACGCTCTCGGGCGTTGGCAACGTCGGCTGGCTCGCGGCCGCGTTCACGGTGGTCTCGGTCGCGCTCGCCTACCGCATCCGGGTGGTCGACGACCGCGGTGCCGGCGCGCCGCCCGAGTGAGGTTGGCAGCAGCGCCGAGTCCCGCGGGAGTACCATCGCCCCTCGCGCGACCGAGGCCCGACGTCGACTCCATCGCTACGCTACCGCATCCGGACCGATCCCTGAGCCCCGATGCGCGATCCCTGATGCCATGATCATCCGCTCGCTCCTCGACACCGACCTGTACAAGTTCACGATGATGCAGGTCGTGCTGCACCATTTCCCGGGGGCGCAGGTCGAGTACCGGTTCAAGTGCCGCAGCGAGGGGATCGACCTGACACCGTGCATCCCCGAGATCGAGCGCGAGATCGAGGCGCTGTGCGAGCTGCGCTTCGCGCGCGACGAGCTCGCCTACCTGCGCAAGTGGCGCTTCTTCAAGAGCGACTTCGTCGACCTCCTCGGCCTGTTCCAGCTCGACCGCCGCTTCGTGCACGTCCGCCCGCTTCCCGGCGGCGAGATCGACATCGCCATCATCGGGCCGTGGTTGCACACGATCCTGTTCGAAGTGCCGGTCCTCGCGATCGTCTCGGAAGTGTGGAACCGGCGCGCCTACCCGCATCCGGACCTCGTCGAGGGACGCCGCCGGCTCGCCGCCAAGGTCGCGCAGATCAATGCCGTCTCCGACCCGGATTTCCGCATCGCCGACTACGGGACGCGCCGCCGGCACGGGCGCGAGTGGCAGGAGGAGGTCGTCACGACGCTCAAGTCCGGCATCGGGCCCAAGTTCGTCGGGACGAGCAACGTCGACCTCGCGCGGCGCCACGAGCTGACACCGCTCGGCACGATGGCGCACGAGTATCTGCAGGCGTGCCAGGCGGTGGGGCCGCGGCTGCGCGACTCGCAGCGCTTCGCGTTCGACACCTGGGCGAAGGAGTACCGCGGCGACCTCGGGATCGCGCTCTCCGACGTCTGCGGCATGGACGCGTTCCTGCGCGACTTCGATCTGTTCTTCTGCAAGCTGTTCGACGGCGTGCGCCACGACTCGGGCGATCCGTTCGAGTGGGGCGAGAAGCTGATCGGCCACTACAAGGCGATGCGCATCGACCCGAAGAGCAAGGTCATGGTGTTCTCCGACCAGCTCAACGTCCCGCTCGCGATCAGGCTCTACGAGCACTTCCACGGCCGCAGCCAGGTCGCGTTCGGCATCGGAACCAACCTCACCAACGACCTCGGGCACCCGGCGCTGTCGATCGTCATCAAGATGACGCGCTGCAATGGACAGCCGGTCGCGAAGATCAGCGACGAGCCGTCGAAGTCGATGGACTACGATCCCTCCTACGTGGCCTACCTGCGCCAGGTGTTCCAGGTGCCGACGCCGCCCGCCGAGGCGACGCGTGCAGCCGTGCGACCCGTGCGGGCGGGCTCCTGAAACCTTGCACCTCGCTGCCCGACGTGGCATCGTGCGCGCCGCCATGATCAAACGCTTCCCGATCCGCTCGCTCCTGGTCACGCTCGCTGCCGCACTCGCGGCCGTGATGGTCCCCGGCTGCACGACGCCGGAGCCCGCGCCAGGAGCGTCGGCCGGCGCGTCCGGCGGCGCGAAGGCGAGCCACCGCGTTCTTCAGGGCGCCGTGGTCTACCGCGAGCGCGCGCCGCTGCCCACCAACGCGCAGGTGCGCGTGCAACTGGTGGACGTCGTGTCCAAGGCCCCGGACGTGCTCGTCCTCGCGGAGACGACGTTCGGCACGGCCGGACGCCAGGTGCCAGTGCCGTTCGTGCTGCCGGTCGACGCGTCGAAGCTCGAGCCGGGACGCAGCTACGCGCTGCGCGGCTACATCCTGATCGACGGCAACGTGAGCTACGTCACCGCGACGCGAGTGAACATCGATCCGAACGCGCCACCCGCCGCGCTCACCATCCTGCTGGCGCCTGGGACGGCGGACCCGGTGGTCGCCGACTCGCCGCCGCCTCCGGGGGCGATCAAGCCCGCCGCACCGCCGTCGCGCAGCACGCTGCCGCGCAGCTCGCAAAAGCCGCCGCCGCCGGCGAAGTAGGGTCGGCGGCGCCCCACGACGCCGACCGAGTGTAGAGTGCCGGCCATGGCGACCCCGCTGACCGGCGCGCGTCCGGCGGCCTCCCGCGACTCCGCGGCCGGCGGCGACCGCCGGCTGCGCCTCGACGACATCCTGAAGCTGATGGTTGCCGAGGGGCTGGTCGGCCGCGCGGAGGCGGACAAGCTGGCCCGGGCGCGCACGCGCCAGTACGACCATCCGCTCGAGCTCATCGCCGCGCAGCACTGGAAATCGCCGAAGGCGCCGCACCCGGCGCTCTCGCTCGATTGGTTGGTCGAGTGGCTCGCCGGCAAGCTCGGCGTGCCCTACCGCCACATCGACCCGCTCAAGATCGATCTCTCCGCGGTCACCGCGACGATGTCGAACGCCTACGCCGAGCGCTTCCGCATCCTGCCGGTCGCGGTGACCGGCTCCAAGCTCATCGTCGCGACGGGCGAGCCGTTCGTCACGTCGTGGGCGAAGGAGCTGGGCCCGATCCTCAAGCTCGACGTCGAGCTCGAGTTCGCCAATCCGCTCGACATCAAGCGCTACCTGGGCGAGTTCTACAACCTCGCCCGGTCGATGAAGAAGGCGTCCGAGGCGCAGCCCGGCCAGATCTCGCTCGCCCGGAACTTCGAGCAGCTGGTCGAGCTCGGCAAGCGCGGAACGCTCGACGCGAACGACAGCCACGTCGTCCACATCACCGACTGGCTGTGGCAGTACGCGTTCGAGCAGCGCGCGTCCGACATCCACATCGAGCCGCGCCGCGACGTGGGCCTGGTGCGCTTCCGCATCGACGGCGTGCTGCACCAGGTCTACGCGATCCCGACGCCGGTGCTGGTCGCGATGACCTCGCGCATCAAGCTGCTCGCGCGCATGGAGATCGTCGAGAAGCGCCGCCCGCAGGACGGGCGCATCAAGACCGTCGCGCCGAGCGGGCAGGAGGTGGAGCTCCGCATCGCGACGATGCCCACGGCGTTCGGCGAGAAGATCGTCATGCGCATCTTCACGCCCGAGGTGCTGGTGCGCGACTACGCCGACCTGGGCTTCACGCCGGACGACCAGTCGCGCTGGGAGCAGATGATCAAGGAGCCGCACGGGATCATCCTCGTGACCGGCCCCACCGGGTCGGGCAAGACGACGACGCTCTACTCGACGCTGCGCAACCTCGCCACGCCCGAGGTCAACGTCTGCACGGTCGAGGATCCGATCGAGATGATCGAGCCGCTGCTCAACCAGATGCAGGTGCAGCCGTCGATCGGCGTCGACTTCGCGAACGGCGTCCGCACGCTCCTGCGGCAGGATCCCGACATCATCATGGTCGGCGAGATCCGCGACCGCGACACCGCCGAGATGGCGGTGCAGGCGGCGCTGACCGGCCACCTCGTGCTGTCGACGCTGCACACCAACGACGCGCCGACCGCGGTGACGCGCCTGCTCGACCTCGGCGTCCCCGCGTACCTGATCAACTCGACGCTGCTCGGCGTGATGGCCCAGCGCCTGGTGCGCACGCTGTGCCCGCATTGCAAGCGGCCGGGCGAGCCGCCCGAGGACGAGGTGTGGACGATGATCACCTCGCCGTGGAAGGCCGACCGGCCGGGGAGCGGCACGATGGACCCGGTCGGCTGCCTCGAGTGCCGGATGACCGGTTACCTCGGCCGCATCGGCCTCTACGAGATCATGCTGATGACGCCGCCCATCAAGAAGCTCGTCGACGACCACGCGGACGACGTCAAGGTCCGCGAGCAGGCGTACAAGGACGGCATGCGCCCGCTGCGCGTGTCCGGCGCGATCAAGGTCGCGGCCGGGCTCACGACGGCGGACGAGGTGATGAAGGTCGCGCCGCTGGGCTAAGGCGGCCTGCCAGGCGAGGCGCGGGGTGCTTCCGAGGAGGAGAGGGTGATGCAAGGCAACGTCGACACGCGGTCGCGCCGCCATGGCGCGACCGGCGTTCATTCGATCCAGCGCTTCGTGCTCACCGTCCCGTCGCTGGACGAGGCGGAGAAGTTCTACCAGGCGTTCGGGCTCGAGGTTCGCCGCGCCGGCGGCGCGCTCGAGCTGCGCGCGCACGGCGACCCGCACGTCTGGGGCGTCATCCACGGCGGGGGGCCGAAGCGCCTCGAGTACGTCGAGATGGGGATGTACGCGGAGGACGCGGACGCCCTGGCGCGCCGCGTCGCGCAGCACCGCATCGGCCGGTCCGCGCACGCCCTCGGCCCGAAGGATGGCCTGTGGCTGACCGATCCTGACGGCGTCGCGCTGCATGTCGCCGTCGCGCCGAACATGAGCCCCGCTGCCAAGTCGCCCGCGAGCTCCGTGGCGCCAGTGCCGCCGGGGCACGGCGCTGCGCCCGCGCGCAGCAAGGTCGCGCAGGTGCGGCCGCGCCGGCTGGCGCACGTCCTGCGCTTCACCCCCGACGTGCCGCGTATGATCCGCTTCTGCGACGAGGTCCTCGGCATGCGGCTATCCGATCGCTCGGGCGACATCATCGCTTTCATGCACGCGGTGCACGGCAGCGACCACCACGTGCTCGCGTTCGCGAAGTCCGACCGCCCGGGCTACCACCATTCGAGCTGGGACGTGGGCAGCGTCGACGAGGTCGGCCGCGGCTCCGAGCAGATGCGCGACGCCGGCTACGGCGAAGGCTGGGGCGTCGGGCGCCACGTGCTGGGCTCGAACTACTTCTACTACGTGCGCGATCCCTGGAAGAGCTGGGCCGAGTACAGCCACGACATCGACTACGTGCCGGCCGATCTCGACTGGCCCGCCGCGGACCACCCGGGCGAGGACTCGATCTACGTCTGGGGGCCGCCGCTGCATCCCGAGTTCATCGTCAACCACGAAGCACCGGCGACGGGACGCTGATCCCGCGACCGGAACGAACGGCAGGACCCCAAGGAGGATTCGATGGCATCGCTCAAACACCACGCGCGGCTGCTTCGCGCCGCTGGCCTCGCGCTGTCGCTCGCCGTCGCGGGCGGAGTCGCGTCCGCGCAGCAAGGACCGATCCGCATCGGCAGCACGCTCGCGCTGACCGGCCCCCTAGCCGCCACCGCGCTCGTGCACAAGACGGTCGGCGAGATCTACGTCGAGCAGCTCAACAAGCGCGGCGGGCTCCTCGGCCGCCAGGTCGAGTGGATCGTCAGGGACGACCAGAGCAAGCCCGACCTCGCCCGCACGCTCTACGAGCAGCTCGTCACGGCCGACAAGGTCGACCTCCTGATGGGCCCGTACGCGACCGGCGCGATCCTGTCGGCGATGGGCGTGGCGCAGCGCTACAACAAGGTGCTCGTCCACCACACGTTCGGCATTCCGTCGCTCGCCAAGTACGAGTGCCACTTCCCGGCGTGGTCGCTCGGACCGGTTCCCGATGTCACGGTGCCGAACACCGTGTTCAACGCATTGGACGCGACGAGCAAGCCGCCGAAGACGGTCGCGGTGGTGACGAGCAAGTTCCCGTCGGTCCACTTCATGTCCCTCGGCGCGCGCGAGCTCGCGAAGAAGCGGGGCCTCAAGGAGGTGCTGTTCCTCGAATGGGACTTCGGCAACCTCGACTACGGTCCGATCGCCGCGCGCGTCAAGGACGCGAAGCCCGACTTCGTCTGGGTCGGCGCGATCGGCCTCGAGGGCAACCAGCTGCTCGACGCGATGAGCAAGATAGACTACGTGCCGCCGCTGCACTTCTACATGTACCCGGCGCCGGGCCCGATGTCCAAGTCGCCGCTCGCGAAGAACGCGATGTCGATGACGATCTACGAGGAGCATCCGCCGTTCAGCCGCGCCGCCGGCGCGAAGGAGTTCATCGACCTCTACCATCAGCGCGCGGCGGCCGTGAAAATCCCCGACACGTCGGTCGAGACCCAGGCCGCGGCGTCGTACACGGCGTGGCAGATCCTGGAAGCGGGCGTCAAGGGCACGAACAGCCTCGACGACAAGCGGATCTGCGACTGGCTCAAGGCCAACCGCGTCGACACGATCCAGGGCCGGCTGCGCTTCGACGGGCCGTCGAACTACGGCGACGACCTGATGCGCGTCAAGCAGGTCCAGGACAGCCGCTGGGTCACGATCTGGCCGAAGGACATGGCCGCGCCGGGCGCGACGCTCCGGCTGCAATGATCCCCTGCATTCCTCCCTCTCCCGGCATGCGGGGAGAGGGCCGGGGTGAGGGGCTGGCTGAGGGACCGGCTTGAACTTCCCCAGCGCGACGCTGCTTGCGCAGAGCGCGCTGTCGGGCGTCTTCATCGGGAGCCTCTACGGGCTGCTCGGGCTGGGGCTCGGGCTGACGTGGGGGCTCCTGCACGTCATCAACCTCGCGCACTTCGGCCTCGCGTTCCTCGCCGCCTACGTTTGCTACCAGCTCGTCGGGAGCTACGGCGTCGACCCGTTCCTGACGCTCGCGGTCATCGTGCCGGTGTTCTTTACGCTGGGCATGGCGATGCAGTGGCTGCTTATGCGCTTCCGCGTGTCGCCGCTCAATTCGCTGCTCGCGACGTTCGGGCTGACGGCCATCATCGAGGCGCTGATCCAGTATTGCTGGACCGCCGATTTCCGCAAGCTCGAGTCGGCGTACGCGACAATGAAGTTCAAGATCGGCGTGCTCTACGTGCCGATTCCCGAGCTCGTGACGCTGCTGTTCGCCGTGGGGATGTCGCTCGCGATCTGGGCGGCGATGCGTTACACCGACCTCGGGAAGGCGATGCGCGCCGTCGCCGAGGACGGGCCGATGGCCGCGGCCTTTGGCGTCGATCACAAGCGCCTCGCCCTCCTGCTCTCCGGCGTGTGCGGCGCGCTCGCCGGCATCGCTGGTGTGTGCCTGGCGCTGTCGTACACGCTCACGCCGTCGCAGATCTACGCCTGGGTCGGCGTCGTGTTCGCAGCGGTGATGCTGGGCGGGCTGGGATCGCCGCTCGGGCCGCTGGCCGCGGGGGTGCTGATCGGCGTTTCGGAGGCCCTGACCGCCGCGGTCGCCTCGCCGTCGTGGTCGCCGATCGTGTCGTTCACGCTCCTGATCGTACTTCTGCTCGCCCGGCCGGGGACGACCTGAAAGTCGACCGCACGCTCGCCGGGATCGTCCTGGCCGGGGCGGCGCTCGCGCTCGTCCCGACGCTGCGGCTGCCCGCGTTCTACGAGACGTTCCTCTACCTCGTGTTCCACTGGATCGTGCTCGCCACGTCGTGGAACCTGTTGTCGGGCTACTCGGGCTATTTTTCGTTCGGCCACGGTGCGTTCTTCGGCGCCGGCGTCTACGCGACGGCGGTGCTCGCCGGCAAGTTCGACGTGCCGTTCGCCTGGACCCTGCCGGCCGCCGCGCTGATTCCCGCGCTGCTGGGCATCGGGCTCGGCGCCGTGGTGTTCCGCGTGCGCCGCGTGCGCGGCGAGGTCTTCGCGCTCCTGACGCTCGCGGTCACGTTCGTGCTCGCGACCGTGGTGCTCAACACGCCGATCGACGGAGGGCCGGGCATCTACCTGTCCGCGGTCGCCGTGCCGGCGTTCGCGCCGACGCCGTCGGGGTCGTTCTACCTGATGGCGCTCGCGTTGGCAGTGACGACGCTCGTGATCGCGTACGCCGTCACGAAGGCGCGCCTCGGCATCGGCCTCTTCGCGATCCACGATGACGAGGATGCGGCCGAGGTGATGGGCGTGCCGACCTACGGCTACAAGCTCGCCGCGTTCGGCGTCTCGTGCGCGCTCGCCGGGCTCGCCGGCGGCATCCACGCGCTGTTCGTGAGCTACGTCACGGCGCCTTCCACGTTCAACATCACCGTGCCGCTCACCGTCATCCTGATGAGCGTGCTCGGCGGCACGCGTCACTGGGCCGGGCCCGCCCTCGGGGCGACGGCGATCACGGTCCTGCTCTACGCCTCGACGGCGGCCGACCAGGCCATCGCCGGCAAGGCGATCGTCGGCGCGATCCTCGTGGGGGCGGTGCTGTTCCTGCCCGACGGCATCCTGGGGCGCTGGGCGCGGCGCAGTCGGCGCGCGGGCGAGCCGGTGCCGGCAAGCGGCGCCGCGGAGACCGGCACGGTCGGCGCCGGGCAGAGATCGGTCGCCGCGCCGGGACGACCGCGCGCTCGCGGCGCGCCGCTCCTGGTCGTACGCGGCGTGCGCAAGTCGTTCGCCGGCGTGCGCGCGCTCGACGGCGTCGACCTCGAGGTGCGCGAAGGCGAGATCCTCGGCATGCTCGGTCCCAACGGCTCGGGCAAGTCGACGCTCATCAACGTCGTGAGCGGCCATTACCGCGCGGACGCCGGGAGCATCGCGTTCGCCGGGCGCGAGCTCACCGCGCTCCCCGCGCATCGAATCGCGCGCGCCGGCATCGCGCGCACCTACCAGATCCCGCGGCTGTTCGCGCACCTCGACGTGCGCGACAACGCGGCGCTCACCGCGATGTTCGGCGGCGCGTTGCTGGCGCCGCAGCGCGCCCGCGACGAGGCGGGCGCCTGGCTCGCCTTCACCGGCCTCGCGGCGCGCGCCGACGCGCTGCCCGGCGCGCTCAACCTGCACCAGACCAAGTTCCTCGAGCTCGCGCGCGCGCTCGCGTCGCGGCCGCGCCTCGTGCTGCTCGACGAGGTGCTTTCCGGCCTCACCCCCGGCGAGATCGACGAGGCGGTTGCGATGATCCTGCGCATCCGCGACCACGGCACGACCGTCGTGCTGGTCGAGCACGTGATGCGCGTCGTGACGGCGCTCGCGGACCGCCTCGTCGTGCTCGACCAGGGCCGCGTGCTGGCCGAGGGCGAGCCCGCCGAGGTGATGGCGCGACGCGACGTGTCCATCGCCTACCTGGGGACGGCGCATGCTTGACGTCGCCGGCCTCGTCGTCGGATACGGCGCGGCGAGCGCGGTCGCCGACGTCTCGCTCCGCGTCGCCGCGGGCGAGCTCGCCTGCGTCGTCGGCCCCAACGGCGCCGGCAAGTCGACGCTCATCAATGCGATCGGCGGCCTGCACCGCGCGCAGTAGCGGTGCGCCGGTGCCCGCGAGAGGTCGTCATCGTCCATCGCGATGCGTCCGGACTGCGCGCGGTGCAGGCCGCCGATCGCATTGATCAGCGTCGACTTGCCGGCCCCGTTGGGGCCGACGACGCAGGCGAGCTCGCCCGGGGCGACGCGGAGCGAGACGTCGGCGACAGCGCTCGCCGCGCCGTAGCCGACGACGAGGCCGGCGACGTCAAGCATGCGCCGTCCCCAGGTAGGCGATCGACACGTCGCGCCGCGCCATCACCTCGGCGGGCGCGCCTTCGGCCAGCACGCGGCCCTGGTCGAGCACGACGAGGCGGTCCGCGAGCGCCGTCACCACGCGCATCACGTGCTCGACCAGCACGACCGTCGTGCCATGGTCGCGGATGCGCAGGATCATCGCCACCGCCTCGTCGATCTCGCCGGGCGTGAGGCCGGACAGCACCTCGTCGAGCAGCACGAGGCGCGGCCGCGACCATGGCACGACGGTCGTGCTGGTCGAGCACGTGATGCGAGTCGTGACGGCGCTCGCGGACCGCCTCGTCGTGCTCGACCAGGGCCGCGTGCTGGCCGAGGGCGCGCCCGCCGAGGTGATGGCGCGACGCGACGTGTCCATTGCCTACCTGGGGACGGCGCATGCTTGAAGTCGCCGGTCTCGTCGTCGGCTATGGCGCGGCGAGCGCGGTCGCCGACGTCTCGCTCCGCGTCGCCGCGGGCGAGCTCGCCTGCGTCGTCGGCCCCAACGGCGCCGGCAAGTCGACGCTCATCAATGCGATCGGCGGCCTGCACCGCGCGCAGTCCGGACGCATCGCGATGGACGATGACGACCTCTCGCGGGCACCGGCGCACCGCTACTGCGCGGCCGGAATCGCGATCGTTCCCGAGGGCCGCCGGCTGTTCACGCGCATGACCGTCCGGGAAAACCTGGAGCTCGGCAGCTTCCGCCGCGAGGCGCGCCGACAGCGCGCGGCGTCGCTCGAGCGCGTGTGCACGCTGTTCCCCGCGGTGCGCGACAAGCTCGACGCGCCCGCGGGGGCGCTGTCGGGCGGCCAGCAGCAGATGGTCGCGATCGGCCGCGCGCTGATGGCGCGGCCCCGCCTGCTGCTGCTCGACGAACCGTCGCTCGGGCTCGCGCCGGCGATCGTCATCGCGCTGTTCGACGCGATCCGCGAGATCAACGCCGCCGGCACCGCGGTGCTGCTGGTCGAGCAGAACGTCGCAATGGCGCTCGAGGTGGCGACGCACGCCTGGCTGCTCGAGGAAGGGCGCATCGTCGCCGCCGGCGAGCCGCGCGAGCTGTTCGCGCGGCCGGAGATGCGGCGCGTGTACCTCGGGATCGCGCCGGCCGCGTGAATCGCGTCCCTACGCGAACATGCCGAGGTCCTTGACGGCGAACGCGCCAAGGTTGGGGAAGATGTACGGCAGGTCGCCTTCGGCGACCCCGAGCCAGCGCACCAGCGTTGCCCCATAGGTCTCGATCGACGTCGTGGGAATCCAGCGACCGTCCTTGCCGAGGTCGTCCGGTCCGTCGAGCGCGTGGTTCGGCACCGTGCCGTAGAACTGGCCGCCCCTGACCGCGCCGCCCATCATGAAAGCGTAGTTGCCCCAGCCGTGGTCGGTGCCCGCGTTGGCGGCCGGCTTGAACGTGCGGCCGAATTCCGACAGCGTGAACGTCGTCACCTGCGAAGACACGCCCAATGCGTTCATCGCCGCGTCGAACGCCACCAGCGCGCGCGACAGTCCGTCGAGGAGACTGTGGTGGAGGCCAGCCTGTCCACCATGCGTGTCGTAGGGTCCATGGTTGGCGAAGAACACCTGCCGGCGCACGCCCGTCTGCGCGCGGCCTTCGATCATCATGGCGATGACCTTGAGCTGTCGGCCCACCTGCGAATTGATCGAGGCGAAATGCGGCGCGACGATCGACTGCTGATTGTTGAGGATCGGAAACACGACCGACGAGGCGGCGAGGCCTTCCTCGGCCAGGACCTGCGCGACGTCGTCGTAGATGTTCGTGCGCGACGCGGCGAGGATCTCGCGCAGCGCGGCGTCGCGCAGCACGTCGAAGTTGCCCCGCATGCTGCCGAACATCGTGAACCAGGGACCATCGGGCACGGTCAGCGGAATCGACGTTTGGCCGGCGGTCCAGGTCTTGAGGGCATTGATCGAGGTCAGCGCCGGGAACAGCGATTGCGGCGTGGAAGCCTCGAGCCGGTCCGCCAGGCGGCCGCCCCATCCTGTGCGCGTGAAGCCGCTCGCGTCGGCGCTCTGCAACGACAGCTCCTGGTCCGAATGCGAGAACAGGTTGGCCGGTCGCCGCGTCGATCCGTTTTCCAGGCCGGCGCGCGCCGACGGTTGCGCGAGCACGCCGACGTTCGCCAGCACGGCGAGCCTTCTCTGGTCGAACAACGTCTTCAACGGCGCGCAGGCGGGATGGAACCCGTACGGTGTCGTGAGATTGAGCGGCTGGATCGGCGCCAGCTGGGCTTGCGGGATGTTGATGCCGGACCCGGGCGTTCGCACCGCCGCGTACTGCTGGTATCCGGCCGTGTCGTTTCGGATCAGCGTGTTCTCGCCGTCGTTGCCGCCCGCCAGGAACAGGCACACGAGCGCCTTGTAGTCGGCGGCCGATTGCGCCAGCGCGAGGTTGCGCTCGACGGACGCGACCAGCCCGCTTGCCACCATCGCCTGGAGCAGGCGGCGGCGCAGCGGCGAGGGCAGTGGCCGTCGGTGGCTCACCATGGTTCTCATTTCTGCACCTGGTAGTCGACCGACGCGAGCGTCAGGTTGATCGCCATCTTGACGCGCCGCAGCGGGTCGTCCGGCGGCAGCTTGTTCACGGCGTTGACGATGGTCTTGCGCATCGCCGCGCTCATCGTGCCGTGCAGGAGCAGCCGGTCGACGCGCGAGACGAGCGCATCCGGCTGGTTCGCGTCGGCGAGGAAAGTCGTGAGTGGGGGACTCGGGGTCCCGAGGGCGTTCACGACGAACGGTTGGGGCTGGAACTGGCCGCCGTAAGTGAAATCGCTGTTGTACAGCAGCGTGTTGATCTGGTTCGCCCGGTCGAGGAATGTCGCCGACGTATAGATGCCGAACTCCGGCGCGGGCGTTTTCGTTCCGGGCAGCACGTAGTCCGCGGGGTAGTAGCCGAATACCGTCTGAGCCTGGAACAATGGTTGCGTCTGGAAGTCGGCCGTGGCCGGGAGAAACCCGTCCGTGACAACATCGAGCGCACGGATCATCGCGGCCCAGAAGAGCGCCGGCTCGCGCAGGCGGCCGTACGTCGGATCGATCTTGCGCGCGCCGCGCGCTTCGGGATCGAGCAGGATCGCCCGGGTCACCGCGGCGAGGTCGCCGCGCTTGCCGGCACCGTTGTTCTTGAACACCTGGACCACGCGCCAGACGTAACCTGGGGACGGCGAGCTCGTGACCGTCTTCTGGATCAGCTGCCTCACGATGAACGGAGGCGTGCCGGGATGGTCGACCAGCATCCGGATCGCCGCCTTGACCTCCGCGTCGGCGGTGCCTCCCTGCGCCAGCGTCAGGCGTCCGCCGAGCAGCGACTTGTAACCCTTGTCGTGCCAGGCTTCGAAGGGAATCATGTCGCCGAAGTAGTAGGTGCGGTTCTCCCAGAACCCGGGCGTGGCGCCGGGCATGGTAGGGAAGCTGTAGCCGGTGAGCACCCGGGCGAGCGTCTCGATGTCGGCCTGCCCGTAGTTGGCGATGAGCTGGCCGTTGACGTCCAGCCGCGGCGTTCCGTCCTCGTCGAGCTGGTTGACGCCTATGGTGAAGAGCTGCATCAGCTCGCGCGCGAAATTCTCGTTGGGCCGGATGCCGTTGAACTCGGGAACGTTCTTCACCCAGTTCTGGTATTGGCCGAGTTGCGGCGAAAGCGCGTACTGGAGGAGCAGGTTCTCGAACGTGCCGAAGGCATGGTCGCGGAACCGCTGCTGAAGTTCCGCCGTGGCATAGGTTTCGAAGATCGTGGCGATGAAGATCTGATGCCAGACATGCGCCATTCGCAGTCGAAGCTGGTCCGGTGCCGACTTCGACTGCCGGAAGAACTCCATCACCACCGGCGCCGGCGTGATCTTGTAGAACTTGCAGTATTTCTGCGGCGTCACCGGCGGCGTCATGTCGTCGTCGCATAGCGGCGGGGCCTGCGGAATATCGAACCAGGGCAATTGCGTGTAGCGCGTGACGTTGAGCTTGAGCTGCTCGTCGATCCAGGCGGCGGCGCCCTTGCCCTTGACCTCCTGCACCAGCAACTCGGTGGGACCGAACGACGCCTGCTCGAGGAGGCGCACCGCATCGGCCGCAAGATCGGCGTCTGCGACCGGCGCGCACATTACGATGCCCTCGGACACCCAACCGGCCTTGAGCGGTTGGCGCGCCGCCGCGGTGAGGTCTACCGTGAAACGGTGATTGACGTCGGAGATCAGGTCGCTGAAGAAGCTGCGGTAGACCGGCGTGGTGCCCCCCGGACACGCGCCGGCCTGCGGGATCTGGATGTAGAACGCGATCGCCTCGTACTTCCATTTCGGCAGTGTCTTCACCCATTCGCACTCGGCCGGGTTCGCCGTGTAGAAGTGGGTCTGCAGGCCGCTGCCCGCCGCGCCGTAGAAGCGGCACACGGCGAGCCGGTCGGGCGCCGGGTCGGTGTGGATCGTGAATTCGCCGCCCGTGCGCGACCACCCCTTCACGACCTGGCCGCCGTCGAGCATGGCAGCCTCCTCGGGGTAGGCCGTCATGTAGTAATGGCGCAGCACCGGCTCGTAGTACTCGATCGCGGTGCCGGTGGCGGCGAAGGCGCCGAGCGGAGCGGATGCAACCAGCGATGCGATCGCAAGCGCAGCGAGCCGCGCCCGGGCTCGCGACGAACACAATGGCGACATGGCTCCCCCCAGTCCCTTGCCGTCGACGTGCTTCCCCGCCGACGACAGGACTGCGCCTTTGCCACCCGCTCGACAGGCGCGCGCGTGGGGGTTGGGAATGAACGGGCCGGTCGTCCGGGGCGACAGACGCTAACACGCCGTTGCTGTCGCGTCACAATTAATCACACCGATTGCGCCGAAGGCGGCCTGGGTGTGGCCTTTCCCGTCGGCCATTGCCGAGCGGGCAGCCCTTGGGCACGATGGCGTCGGACCCACGGATACACGATCTGGCCGCACGGCCTTTGCATCAAGTCCATGCCTGCAATCGAGTTCGAGCCGCTCGCCCACCTGCCGCCGCTGGCGTGGTGCGCGCACGCTAGCGCCGGCGCGCCGACGCGCGTCACGCACGGGAGCGGCGTCGAGACACGCGCGGACGGCTTCGTCGAAGGCGCATGGGACGGCGACTTCGGGGCATTCGACGTCGACCGCGCCGGCACGCTCGCAGGATCGGGCGCGCGCGTGCGCGACGGCGCCATCGTCTTCGCCGCGCCGTTCCATCCGCTCGAGCGGCTGTACGTGCTGCGGGTGCCGGGCGAAGCACGCATCTCGAATTCGCTCGCGTTCCTGCTCACCGAGGCCGGCGACGGGCTCGATCTCGGGCATCCCGATTACTTCTTCGACTTCGTCGGCGCGGTGCGGCGCGGCATCGCGGCGCCGGCCACCCGATTGCGGACCGTCGCGGGACATGCCGTCGAGCTCCATCCGGGCTGCACCCTGGAGGTCGACCACGCCGCGACGGTGCGCCGCGTTGCCCGGCCGCTCGGCGTGCCGCCGGCCTCGTACGCCGAATACGTCGGCCATCTCTTCGATACGACCCGCAGGCTCGCGGCGAACGCGGCGGATCGGCGCCGACGCGGGACCTACCGTCTCGTCGCGGCGTGCTCGCGCGGCTACGACTCCACGGCGTCAGCCGCGATCGCCGCACGCGCGGGCGCTCGCGAGGGCGTGACGTTCGTCCGCAGCGCGACACGCTCGGGACATCCGCTGGTGGGCGTCGACGAGCGTGCCGACGACGACAGCGGCGCGGCAACGTTGCGCGCGCTGGGCATGCGCGTCAGCGAGTTCGACCGCAGCGACCTCGCGAGCCTCCCCGGACATCCGCGCGCCGAGTTCTTCATCAGCAGCCCCGCGGCGATCACGGACGCCACGGCTCTGTTGATGGAGGACACGCTGCGCGGAAGCGTATTCGTCTCGGGGCGGCACGGCGAGCGCTACTGGGGACCGACGCGCCGCTGCCGACGCACGGACTTCCGCGAGACCGACGACTGCCACCTGTCGGGG
>DATLIR010000055.1:0-4458 GCA_035539315.1 Casimicrobiaceae bacterium | reverse complement strand
GCCTACGGCGCCGTCTGCACGCCGGACATCTTCGGCTACGACCGCGACCTCAGGCTCGTCTACCGCGGACGGCTCGACGACGCCGGGCGCACGCCGCGCGAGGGGAACCGGCGCGACCTGGTCGAAGCGATGCGGGCGGTGACGCGCGGGCAGCCGGCCCCCGCGGAGCAGTACGCGTCGATCGGGTGCTCGATCAAGTGGAGGAAATGACTCCGCCGTCGCGGCCTGCGGCCGCCTGCCTGCCCGGGGCCCGCGCCGTCGTCGTCAGGGGCCCGGTTGCGAACCAGGTCGCCAACCAGACCCCGGGCCTCACTCGACCAGGTCGCGGTAGGCGTGCCAGGTCGCGTGCCCGATCAGCGGCACCGCGACCACCAGCCCCACGAAAGCCAGCGCGAAGCCCAGCGCGATCACGACGACGATCGCCGCGCCCCAGACGAGCATCGCCGGCAGGTTGGCGCCGAACGCCCGCACGCTGGTCAGCACCGCGACGACGCCGTCGGTGCCGCGGTCGAGCATCATCGGCACCGACACGACGCTGATCGCGAAGGTCAGCAGCGCGAAGAAGCCGCCGACGCAGGCATAGGCGAACAGGAACTCGAGGTTGTCGGGCGAGGCGAGCTGCCCGAGAAAGCCCTGGAGCGACGGCATCCCCTGCGTGTAGAACAGCGCGAACACGACCAGCGACGCGCGCGCCCATACGAGCAGGATCACGGTCAGCACCAGCGCGAACACGCCGATCGCTCCGACCTCCGGCCGCCACGCGTCGAGCGTCGGCTCGAGCGCCACGGTCTCGCCGCGCTCGCGCCGCCGCGACAGCGCGTACAGGCCGGTCGCGAGGAACGGGCCGACCAGGAAGAATCCGGCGACGAGCGCGGCCACGTAGGCGGCCGCATGCTCGAACACGAGCGCGAGGAGCCACCCCATCAGCGCGAAGCAGGCGCCGTAGAACGCGCTCGGCAGTGGGTGCGCGCGAAGGTCGGCCCAGCCGCGCGCGAGCCAGCGCAACGGCGCGCCCGGCGTGACGCGGCGCACCGCAGGCGGCGGCGCCGAGGCGTGGGCGGAGTCGGCCATGCTCCGGGCGGGACGCTAGAGGAATCGGCGCAGCGCGTCGAGCACCGCATCAGGCTGCTCGGCCATCATCGCGTGCCCGGTGTCGGCCAGCGTCACGACCTCGACCCCGGCGAGCGTGTCGATCAGCGCCGTCGCCGTGCGCGGCGGCGCCATCAGGTCGCGCGCGCCGCGCACGACCAGCGACGGGCAGCGCACCGCAGCGGCCGCCTCGAGCCCGTTCCGCCAGGCGCGGCATGCGGCGAGGTCGGTGTGCAGCACCCCTTTATGGTTGCGCTCCATCAGACGCAGCCCGCCTCCCACGAGCCACATGCCGGGCACGGTATTGCCGCCGAGCTGCTTGCCCGGACTGATCGACCAGCCGTTGATGAGCTCGTAGGCGACGTGGTCGTTCGCCTGCGCGGCGGCGAGCAGCGCGTCGCTCACCTCCATCGGTACCGCAGGACCGAGCAGCGCGATCTTCTCGACGCGTGCCCGGTGGCGGGCGGCGCAATCGAGCACCGCCAGCGCGCCGAGCGAATGGCCGACCAGCGCGGCGTGCTCGAGGCCCGCAGCGTCCAGCACGTCGACGAGCCAGTCGGCGATCGCATCGACCGACGCGAGAGGCGCTCCACCGCTGCGCCCGTGCCCGGGCAGGTCGAGCGCGAGCACGCCCCGGCCGTGGTGCGCAAAATAGCGCGACTGCAGCAGCCACACCGAGTGGTCGTTCGCGGCACCGTGCACGAACACGACCGCGGGGCACGACCGGTCGACGGCCCGCGTGCCGGTGTACGCGTAGGCCTCCGCACCGCGCACCGTCATCAGCACGGCCGACGCCTCACCGGGCCACCTCGGCCGGGCGCACCGGGACCGGGACCGGCGTGACCACGGCTCCCCGCGCGACGAAGGCCTCGAGATTCGCGAGCGTCGCAGCGAGCATGGCGGCCTGCGCCTCGGCCGTGTTGCCGCCCACATGCGGGGCGAGCACGACGTTGCGCATGGATCGGAGCGCGTCGGGGACGACCGGCTCGTGCTCGACCACGTCGAGCCCCGCGCCGGCGATCGTGCCATCGGCCAGCGCGCGGACGAGCGCCGCCTCGTCGATCACGGACCCGCGCGTGACGTTGACGACGTGGCCGTCGCGACCGAGCGCGGCGAGCACGGCCGCGTCGACGGCGTGGCGGTTCTCCGGCCCGGCGCGCACGGCGATCATCAGCACGTCGGCCCAGCGCGCGAGGCCGGTGAGCGTCGGATGGAACGGGTACGCGACGCCCGCGTGCGGCGCGCGCCCGTGGTAGCCGACCGTCATCTCGAAAGCCTCGCAGCGGCGCGCGATCCCGGCGCCGATCGCACCGAGGCCGAAGATGCCGACCTTGCGGCCGGTGAGCCCGCGGACCTCGGCGGGGCGGTTCCCGCGCCGCCACTCGCCGCGGCGCACGAAGGCGTCCGCGTCAGCGATGCCGCGCACGCTCGCGACCATGAGCCCCACCGCGAAATCGGCCACGGCGGACGCGTTCGCGCCCGGACTGTGCGCGACCGTGATGCTGCGCTCGCGCGCTGCGCGAAGATCGACGCCTTCGTAGCCGCTGCCGACGCAGCACACCAGGCGAAGCGCAGGAAGCTGCGCCATCAGTGCGGGCGAGATCGTCGTGTTCCCGTAGATGACGACGACCTCGACGCGGGCCGCGTCGCCGGTCGGAAGCGCGGCGACGGCATCGGCGAAGCGCCGCTCGAACGGACCGAGCACGTCGTGGCGTACGGCGAGGCGCGCGCGAAACGCGTCGGGCACGCGGAGCCCGACGAGCAGCGCCGGCCGCGTCGGCGCATCGCTCACGTCTTGCCCGCGGCGTGGAGCGCGCGCGACAGGTCCTCGATCAGGTCGTCGGGATCCTCGAGCCCGATCGACAGGCGGATCGTGCCCTCGCCGATGCCGGCGCGCGCGAGGTCCTCGGAAGACATCCGGAAGTGAGTCGTCGAGGCGGGGTGGATGACCAGCGACTTGGCATCGCCCACGTTGGCGAGGTGCGAGAACAGGCGCAGCGACTCGATGAACCGGCGGCCCTGGTCGCGCGTCGCCTTCAGGTTGACCGGGAACACCGCGCCGCAGCCGCGCGGCAGCAGCTCCTGCGCGAGCTCGTGGTCGGGGTGGTCGGGGAGCTCGGGGTAGCTCACCTTGTCGACCATCGGATGGTCGCGCAGGAACTGGACGATGCGGCGCGCGTTGGCGACATGCTTCTCCATGCGCACCGGCAGCGTCTCGATGCCCTGCAGGACCTGCCAGGCGGTCATCGGCGCCATGCACGCGCCGAAGTCGCGCAGGCCTTCGCGCCGCGCGCGGAGCAGGAACGCGGCGGTGGTCGACTCCTCCGAGAACGTCATGTCGTGGAAGCCGGCGTAGGGCTCGGTCAGCGTCGGGAAGTGGCCGCGCGCAGCCGCCATGCGGTCGCGGCCTTCCCAGTCGAACGTGCCCGCGTCGACCAGGAGCCCGCCGATCACGACGCCGTGGCCGGACAGGAACTTGGTCGCCGAGTGGAACACCAGGTCGGCGCCGTGCTCGAACGGGCGCATGAGCCAGGGCGTCGTGAACGTGCCGTCGACCAGCAGCGGTACGCCGTGCTCGTGCGCGAGCGCCGCGATGCGCGGCACGTCGAGCACGTCGAGACCCGGGTTGCCGAGCGTCTCGCCGAAGAACAGGCGCGTCTCCGGCCGCACCGCGGCGCGCCACGCATCGGCATCGCGGGGATCGACGAAGGTGGTCGTGATGCCGAAGCGAGGCAGCGTGTAGTCGAGCAGGTTGTGCGAGCCGCCGTAGAGCGCGCGCGACGCCACGATGTGGCCGCCTGCGCCCATCAGCGTGACGATCGCGAGGTGCAGCGCGGCCTGGCCGCTCGCGGTCGCGATCGCGCCGACGCCGCCTTCGAGCGCCGCGATGCGCTCCTCGAGCACCGCGTTCGTCGGGTTCGACAGACGCGAGTAGACGTGGCCCGCGCGCTCCATGTTGAAGAGCGCCGCAGCGTGGTCGCTGTCGGGGAACACGAACGACGCCGACTGGTAGATCGGCGTCGCGCGCGCGCCGGTCGCCGGATCGGGGCGCGCGCCCGCGTGCAGCGACAGCGTGTCGAACCCGTGCGTCTTCGGCTTGGGGGCGCTCATGGCTTCCGCGGCACGGGCATCGCGCGTAATCTTAGCCCATGCGATGCGGCAGCCGCATCGCGCGTACGAGAGGAGGCGGAGCATGCAACGCACGGCATCGGCGCGCTGGACGGGAGGCGCACAGGACGGCTCGGGGACGCTCACCACGCAAAGCGGCACGCTCAAGGACGTCCCGTTCACGTTCAAGGCGCGCTTCGGCGACGCCAAGGGCACCAATCCCGAGGAGCTGATCGCCGTCGCGCACGCCGGCTGCTTCTC
>DATLIR010000054.1:0-7082 GCA_035539315.1 Casimicrobiaceae bacterium | reverse complement strand
CGCGGCATCCTCGCCGCGCCGTTCTTGCCGATGCATCCGGACCAGTCGATCGACTTCGCGTCGCTCGAGCGCTACCTCGCGTGGATCGCGGGGCAGCGCCCGGCCGCGATCGCGATGAACATGGATGCGAGCGAGGGTCCGGCGCTCGACCGCGACGAGCAGCTCGCGGTCCTCGCCGCCTCGAAGCGCGCGATCGGCGGCGCGTGCCCGCTCGTCTCAGGGCTGATCGCGGGCTCGACGCGCGACGCGGTCAAGTGGGGCCGCGAGCTCGCCTCGGCGGGCGCGCAGGCGCTGGCGATCTTCCCGCCGTTCCCGACGTTCCTCGGCAAGCCGGTGCCCGGCGAGATGATCGAGCGCTACCACCGCGCGATCGCCGACGACGTGGGACTGCCGATGTTCGCGTTCCAGTTCCCGGTCGCGTGGGGTCCGGATTTCCCGCCCGAGACGCTCGCGCGGCTCGCGTCGATCCCCCAGATCATCGGGCTCAAGGAAGCGTCGTTCGATACGACGAGGACGGTCGAGACGATCGACACCGCGCGCGGCCTGCCGCGCAAGCTCGGCATACTCACCGGCAGCGACACCTTCATCCTCGAGGCGATGATCCTCGGCTGCGACGGCGCGTTGATCGGCTTCGCCGGCACCGCGACCGCCGAGCTGATCGAGATGCACGCGTGCGTCGTGCGCCGCGATTACGAGCGGGCGCACGCGATCTGGACGCTGCTGGGTCCGCTTGCGCGCTACTGCTGGCGCGCGCCGATCCGCGATTACCGCCCGCGGATGAAGGAAGTGCTCAAGCTGCAGGGGCACTTCCCGCACGCGACGGTGCGTGAGCCCCAGCTGGCGGTCGACGATGCGGAACGCGCCGAGATCGCGCGTCTTGCGCGCCAGGCCGGGTTGCTCGGTGCCGTTCCGCTGCGCGCGGTCGGCGACTGAACCTCGCGTTCCTGCGGACTCGGCGGCGTTCGCGCCCGCGAAGCCGCCGAGGGTCGTGCACCGCGTGATGGACGTGGCTACTTCGTGGGGGCGTTGCTGCCAGGCGTGTTGCCGCTGCTGCCCGGTGCGGTGGTGCTGCCCGGCATGCCCTGCGACTGCGAGTGGCCGAAGCGGTCGAACTCCTCGCGGCTCACGCGCCCGGCGTTCTTGCTGTCGAGCTTGCCCCACGCGTCGCGCACCGTCGCGTCGGCCTGCGCTTCCTCGCGCGAGATCATCCCGTCCTTGTTGGTGTCGAGACGGTTGAACATCTCGACGTCCCACATGCCGCTGCGCGCGGCGTTCGGCGAGGCGGGTATCGCCGCCGTGCCGCCCTTGCCGGTCGCGGCGCCGGTGCCCGGGCCGGTGGGCTGTGTGTATTGCGCATACGCGGTGCCGATCGCGAGCAGCGTGGCGGCAATCGCGGTAACCATGGGGCGGGTGTGGAAGCTCTTCATGAGACTGTCTCCTGACGAAGGTGAAAAAGGGGATTCCCGTCAGGCAACGGTGCAACATCGGTGCCACCGCGAATCGCGGCGTTCTCCCTATGACGACGGCATCGCCGGGCCGCGGCGCGTGCAACCATGACCCGCACGGAAAGCGCGATCGTTCATCGCCGACGGCGCGACGCCGTCGGCGGCGGAAAACGACGCCGACGGAGAACGACCGTCGGACGCGGCTTCCACGCGCGATCGCGCGCGGCGCCCGCGCGTCATGTGAGGCGGCCGTCGACCAGGTGCAGCGTGCGATCGGTCCGCGCGGCGAGCTCGGGATCGTGCGTGACGATTACCAGCGCGGTGCCCACGGCGCGATTGAGCTCGAGCATCAGGTCGAAGACATTCTCGGCGGTTCGGCGGTCGAGGTTGCCGGTCGGCTCGTCGGCGAGCACGCAGCGCGGGTGCGTCACCAGCGCGCGCGCGAGCGCGACGCGCTGGCGCTCGCCGCCGGACAGCTCGCCCGGGACATGCTCGAGGCGATGCGCGAGGCCCACGCGCTCGAGCATCGCGCTCGCGACGCCGCGCGCCTCGTGCGCAGGAAGCCGGCGGATCAGGAGCGGCATCGCGACGTTCTCGACCGCCGTGAACTCGGGCAGCAGGTGGTGGAACTGGTAGATGAAGCCGAGCGCGCGGTTGCGCACGCGCCCGCGCTCGGCCTCCGCGAGCGACGCGAACGGCTTGCCCTCGACGGTCACGTCGCCCGCGGTGGGATCGTCGAGGCCGCCCAGCAGGTGCAGGAGCGTGCTCTTGCCCGATCCCGACGCCCCGACGATCGCGACGCGCTCGCCCTCGGCCACGTCGAGGTCGATGCCGGTCAGCACAGCGACGTCCTGCGGGCCGCCGGTGTAGGTCTTCGCGAGCGCGCGGCAGGCGAGCACCGGCGGCCGGAGGTCGCCCCCCGAGGCGTCGCTTCGCGCCGCCTGCCCCGGAGCGGGCGAGCGCCCCGGGGCGGCCCGGCGGCTCTCCGCGTCATTCATAGCGCAACGCCGCGGCGGGGTTGACGCGCGCGGCGCGCCAGCTCGGGTAGAGCGTCGCCACCAGCGCGAGTCCGAGCGCGATCAACGCGATCGTCGCCACGTCGCCGCGCTGCAGGTCCGACGGCAGGTCGCTGATGTAGTAGACGCTCTTGTCGAGGAACGTGATGCCGAAGGTGCGCTCGATCGCGGGCACGACGGTATCGACGTTGAGCGCGAGCAGCACGCCGCCGGCCACGCCGATGAGCGTCCCGATGATGCCGATCAGCGCACCCTGGATCACGAAGATCGCGAGGATCGACGCGGGCGTCGCGCCGAGCGTGCGCAGGATCGCGATGTCCGCCTGCTTGTCGGTCACGAGCATGACCTGCGCCGAGACGATGTTGAACGCCGCCACCGCCACGATCAGCGTCAGGATGATGAACATCACGCGCTTCTCGATCTGGACGGCGCGGAAGAAGTTGGCGTGGCTCTGCGTCCAGTCGCGCAGCTCCGCGTCGACGCCGAGCGTGCGCGCGAGCGCCTGGGCGACGCGCGGCGCGGCGAACAGGTCGTCGAGCTTGAGTCGCACGCCGGAGACACCGTCGACGCGGTAGAGGCGGCGCGCATCGTCGAGGTCGACCAGGGCGAGTCCGCTGTCGAACTCGAACATGCCGATCTCGAAGATCCCCACGACCTTGAAGCTCTTGACCCGCGGCAGCGTCCCGGCCGGTGTCACGGTGCCTTGCGGCGTGATCGCCACGACGCTCTCACCCATGCGCGCGCCGAGCGCACGCGCGAGTTCCGCGCCGAGCACGATGCCGAACTCGCCGCTTCTGAGGTCGGTGAGCGCGCCCTGCCGCATGTGGCTGCCGATGTCGGCGACCGAATCCTCGCGCGTCGGGTCGATGCCGCGCACGATGACGCCTCGGTTGACGTCGCCGGCGGACAGCATCGCCTGGCCGAGCACGTAGGGCGCAGCCGCCTTGACGCGCGGGTCGGCCAGCGCCTTGGCCGCGATCGCCTGCCAATCGGCGAGCGCGGGAAGGCCGCGCACCTCGATGTGCGAGGCGACCGACAGGATGCGGTTGCGCAACTCCTCCTGGAAGCCGTTCATCACCGACAGCACGACGATCAGCGCCGCGACGCCGAGCGCGATGCCGGCCATCGAGATCAGCGCGATGAACGAGATGAAGGCGTTGCGGCCCGAGCCCTTGCGGGCACGCGTGTAGCGCAGGCCGACAGCCAGTTCGTAGGGGGACAAGGCGCGCGTGGCTTTCGTCCGCGCGGACGACGCGGGCGCGCGATTATCGCATGCTAGACTCGTCGCACGCGTTCGCCGGCACGCCTGCATGCGAGCGCGCCCCGCCGATGCGCTTCACCTTCGTCGTCCCCGGCCTCGCGTCGGTCGACCGCACGCTCCTCGCGGGCTCGCGGCCGCTCGCGCGCCTCGCCTCGTGGTCGCAGGCGCGCGCCGAGCCGCGTGGTCTCGCCGCCGCGGTGCTCGCCGCGTTCGGCGCGCCCGCGGGGGACACCGCCCACGACGTGCCCGCTGCGCCGCTGGCTGCGCTGGGCGCCGGCGTCGATCCGCACGCGTCGTACGTGCTCGCCGCGGACCCGGTGTCGCTGGTCGCGGGGCGCGACGACGTCGCGATCGCCGGGCGTGTCGACGACCTCGACGCCGGCGAGGCGCGCGCGCTGGTCGACGCGCTGAATGCCCATTTCGCCGCGGACGGCCTGGCGTTCGCCGCGCCGCGGCCGGACACCTGGTTCGTCACGCTGAACGCGCGACCCGAACTCACGACGATCCCGCTCGACGTCGCGCTCGGGACGAGCCTGTCGACGCACGGGCCGGGCGGTCGGGACGCGCGCACCTGGCAGCGCTGGTCCACCGAGATCCAGATGCTCCTGTTCACGCACCCGGTGAACCAACGCCGCGAGAACGAGGGCCGCACGACGTGCAACGGCGTGTGGTTCTGGGGCGGAGGCACGCTCGCCGATATCGGCCTCGTGGCGCCGTTCCGCGCGCACGCTCCGGAAGGGCGCAGCGGAGACCTCGTGCGCGGACTCGCGCAGCTGGCCGGTGGCGACACGCTGATGCTGCCGGGGTCGTTCGAAGCGGCGCTCGAAGCCGTGCCGGCCGCGCGTCCCGCGACACACGTCGCCGCGCTGCTCGCCCCGGTCGCCGACGCGGCGGCGCTCGCCGCGCTGGACCGCGCATGGCTCGCTCCGGCGCTGCGCTGGCTCGAGCGCGGTCGCATCGCGTCGGTCGCGCTCGTCACCGACGGCGCGAGCGCGACGACGTGGGTCGCCCAGCGTCCGTCGCTGCCGGCACGCGTGCGCGCGGGCGTGGCGCCGCGCCGCTTCGCCGTCCCCGGACGATGACACCGGCCATCGTGCGACGCGCGGTGCCGGCAGCCGCCGCGGCGCTCGAGCGCGCGGGCATCGACCCGGTCCTCGCGCGCCTCTACGCGGCACGCGGCGTGTGCACCGCGGCCGAGCTCGACCTCTCGCTCGCCGGCCTGCCGCCGCCGGGATCGATGAAGGGGCTCGACGCGGCGGCGCAGCGGCTCGTGCACGCGATCGACATGCGCGAGCGCATCGTGATCGTCGCCGACTACGACGCCGATGGCGCCACCGCTTGCGCGATCGGCTTGCGCGCGCTGGTTGCGATGGGCGCCGACGTGCGCTTCGTCGTGCCCAACCGCTTCGAGCACGGCTACGGCCTCACGCCCCAGATCGTCGAGCTCGCGCGCGCGCTCGGCGCGCGCCTGGTCGTGACCGTCGACAACGGCATCGCGAGCGTCGAGGGTGTCGCCGCCGCGGCGGCACACGGCATCGACGTGCTGGTCACCGACCACCACCTCCCCGGCGACCGGTTGCCCGCCCCCGCGCTGATCGTGAATCCCAACCAGCCCGGTTGCGTGTTCCCGTCCAAACACATCGCCGGCGTGGGCGTGATGTTCTACGTGCTCGCCGCGACGCGGGCGCTCCTGCGCGAGCGCGGACGCGACGAGGCGAGCCTCCCCAACCTCGCCGGGCTGCTCGACCTCGTCGCGCTCGGCACCGTCGCCGACGTCGTGCGGCTCGATCGCACCAACCGGATCCTCGTCGACCAGGGGCTGCGGCGCATCCGCGCGGGGCGCGCGCACGCGGGCGTCGCGGCACTGTTCGCGGTCGCCGGACGCGACGCGTCGCTCGCGACCGCCACCGACCTGGGCTTCGTCGCGGGACCGCGCGTGAACGCGGCCGGCCGGCTGGCCGACATGTCGCTCGGCATCCGCTGCCTCGTCACCGACGACGAGCGCGAGGCGCTGAAGCTCGCCGGCGAGCTCGATCGCATGAACCGCGAGCGGCGCGCGATCGAGGCGACCATCGAGGCGGAGGCGCTCGTCGACCTCGACGCGCTCGCCGACGGTGCGGACGCGCGCGCATCGGTGTGCGCGTATCGCGCGAGCTGGCACCAGGGCGTGGTCGGCGTCGTCGCATCGCGCCTCAAGGACCGGGTGCACCGACCGGTCATCGTGTTCGCGCCGGGGAGCGATGGCGAGCTGCGCGGCTCGGGTCGCTCGATCGCCGGCTTCCACCTGCGCGACGCGCTCGACCTGGTGTCGAAGCGTGCGCCCGGGACGATCCTGCGGTTCGGCGGGCATGCGTACGCCGCGGGGCTGTCGTTACGCGCGGCGGAGCTCGACCGGTTCATCGAGGCATTCGAGGCCGTCGCCCGCGAGACGCTCGACGCCGACGACCTCGCCCAGCGCTGCGAGACCGACGGCGAGCTGGCGCGCGGCGAGCTCACGATTGCGCTCGCGCACCGGCTCCGCGAAGCTGTGTGGGGCCAGGGCTTCGCCCCGCCCCGATTCGACGCGTCGTTCGCCGTCGCCAGCCAGCGCGTCGTCGGCGAAAAGCACACCCGCCTCGCTCTCGCGCGCGACGGCGAGGCGTTCGACGCGATCCTGTTCCGCCACGCCGAAGCGCTCCCCGCGCGCATCCACGCGGTGTTCCGCCCCGAGGTCAATCGCTGGCAGGGTCAGGAAACGCTGGAACTGGTGGTCGAACGGTGGGCTCCCCTGCGTTCGGAGTAGGAGTACCGCCCCCCGGTCGCGCGCAGGAACCGTGACCCCGGAGGGACTTGGCGCCTGCCCCACCGGCCGGATCGCCGGAACCCCGGGAAGCCCGCGCCGCGCGCCCTTGGGGTCGGAATCGGAATCTGACCCCGGGCCGCGAGTCGGGACACTGACCTTGGGGAAGGGGACCTCGCGCCAGCCCCATCTGGCCGGTCGCCGGGACCCCGGAAGCCCCCGCGCCAGGCCTCGCGTTCGGCCTGTTGCGCAGGTGCGACATCCGCGCTGCCATGTGATGTCGCCGCCCGGCCGTCACGGTGCGTTAACCTTTTGTTGCGATTGATCAAAGCGACTGTCAACCGGGCGGTTTCCCGGGCCGTTTCTGGCTTGTGCGCCGCATCATAGTCAGGTAGATTGGTGCGGTTTGGCCGTCGGACATCCGGCGGCCCGGAACGCCTCTGAAAGGCATCCATGCGTCTCAAGGACAAGGTCGCGATCATCACCGGCGCAGGCCAGGGCATCGGCCAGGCGACCGCGATCAAGTTCGCCCGCGAGGGGGCCAAGGTGGCCCTGTGCGACATCAACCGCGCTGCCGTGGA
>DATLIR010000053.1:0-14346 GCA_035539315.1 Casimicrobiaceae bacterium | reverse complement strand
CAGCTCGCGCGGCGCCAGCGCCGTCGCCTTGGCGATCGGAACGATGCGCGCCCCGTTGAGGAGCGCGCCCCAGATCTCGAACGTGGACGCGTCGAAGGCCGGATTCGCCAGTTGCGCGACCGCGTCGCCGGGCCGAAGGCGCAGGTAGTCGGTGCCGCACACCAGGCGCACGACGGCGCGATGCGGCACCACGACGCCCTTGGGACGTCCGCTCGATCCGGACGTGTAGATCGCGTACGCCGGATCGTCGGGTCGCGCGTCGTCCGCCGCGTCGAGTCCCATCGCCCCGCCATCGCCCGCCGGCGAGGCCGCAACGACGTCGACACCGTGGCGCGCCAGGCGCTGCGCAAACGCTTCGTCGGCGACCGCGTGCTTCACCGCCGCATCGCCAAGCATGAGCGCGAGGCGCGCATCGGGCAGCTCCGGGTCGAGGGGCACGTACGCGCCGCCCGCCTTCAGCACGGCGAGCCACGCGGTCGCGAGATCCGCGGTGGCCGCACAGGCGACGGCGACGAACGCGCCGCGGCGCACGCCGCGGCCGCGCAACACGGCGGCGAGTCGCGTGGACCGCGCGTCGAGCGCGGCGTAACCGAGCGACGCCACCGCGTTCGCCTCGGGTGTGGCCCGGGCCTGCGCCGAGAAGCGTCGCGTGACCGTCTCCTCGGGCGGCCCGGCGAGCGTCGCGCCGCACGCCGCGGCGACGATCCGATCGCGCGTCGCGTCGTCCATCAGCGGCAAGGTGGCGAGGGCCGCGTCGGGCGTGCGGACCATCGCATTCAGCAGCGCGACGTATTGCGCGGCCATGCGCTCGACCGTCGCGCGCTCGAACAGGCCGGCGCAGTACTCGAGGTGCCCCTCGATGCCGTCGGGACCGTCGACCAGGTTGAGCGTGAGGTCGAAGCGCGCGAAGTCGAGCTGGAAGTGCGTCCGGCGCACCGTCGCGCCGGCGAGCGGGAGCTCGCCGAGCGCATGCCTGCGCAGCCCCATCGCGACCTGAAACAGCGGGTTGCGCGACGGATCGCGCGGCAGGCGAAGCGCGTCGACCAGCGTCTCGAGCGGCGTGTGCTGGTGCTCGATCCCCTCGCGCACGCGCTGCTGCACGTGCCGGCCCGCCTCGCGCGCCGTCGGTCCGCCGGACAGGTCGACGCGACACGCGACGGTGTTGGTGAAGAAGCCCACGACGTCGTCGAAGCCCGGGAGCCGGCCGGCCACCGGCATGCCGACCACGACATCGGTGTCGCCGGACAGGCGCGCGAGCAGCGCGGCGAAGCCGGTGAGGAGCATCACGAACATCGTCGCCCCGCAGTCGTGGGCGAGGGCGCGCAGCGCGAGGGCGTCGTCGCGCGGGAGGTGCAGCGGCACGCGGCCGCCGCGGAAGCTCTGCAGCGCCGGCCGCCTGAAGTCGGTCGGCAGCGCGAGCGTCGGAGCGTCGGCGAGCCGTGCGGTCCAGTAGTTCCGGTGCGCGTCGGCTTCCGCACCATCCAGCATGATCTGCTTCCGCCGCGCGTGCTCGAGAAAGTCGTGCGCGAGCGGCGGCAGCGCCCCGGGCGCGCCGCCCAGGATCGCCGCGTAGGCTCGGGCGATGTCGTCGTTCATCGCCTTGCCGGACTGCGCGTCGCCGAGGATGTGGTGCCAGTTGCGCAAGAGCGCGTGGCGGCGCGGCGAGAACGAGAACAGCGTCCATCGGATCGGCGTGGCCGCCGCCAGGTCGAATGGGCGGAGCGCGCGCTCGGTGGCCGCCGCCTCGAGCCGCGCCTCCCCGTCGTCGCCCTCCCTGCCGAGATCGACGCATTCGAATTCGGTGCGGACCGCCGTATCGACGACCTGCACCGGGACGCCATGCCGCAGCGGGAAACGCGTGCGCAGCATCGGCTGGCGAATGGTCACCGCGTCGAGCGCAGCGCGCAGCGCGGCCGCGTCGACCGGTCCGTCGATCGACCACAGCGCGCATTCCGAATACACGCCGGCGCCCACATCGAGCCGGTGCAGGAACCAGACGCGCTGCTGCGCGGGCGTCAGCGGTGCGGAGATCTCGGCGTCGGGGTCGGCGTCGGGCATTTCGCCTATGCTATCCGTTTTTCCGCCGGGCCCGCGCGGGAACGCCACGGGTTGCGACGTCGTCGATGCCCTTCGCCCTCCTCGCTTGCCTCGCGCTGGTCGCCGCGCCCGCGGCCGCCCAGTCCTTCCCGCTCGCCGACAAGCCGGTGCGCGTCGTGGTCGGGTTCGCAGCCGGCGGCGGCACCGACCTGCAGGCGCGGATCGTCGCGCCCCGGCTCGCGGAGATCCTCGGCGTGCCGGTCGTCGTCGAGAACCGACCGGGGGCGAGCACGATGCTCGCGGCGCAGGAAGTGGCGCGTGCCGCGCCCGACGGTCACACGCTGCTCTACACGTTCAACGGCACGTTCACGCAGAATCCGCACACGTTCGCGAGCGTGCCCTACGACCCGTTCCGCGACTTCACGCCGGTTTCGCTCGGCGCGCGCGGGCCCACGCTGCTGGTGGTGCATCCGTCGGTCCCGGCAGGCGACCTGCGGGAGCTGGCGGCGTGGGGGCGCACGCACCCCGGCACGCTGAACATCGCCTCGTTCGGCCTCGGCACGTCGTCGCACCTGTTCGCCGAGCTGCTCATGCGCCAGTCGGGCGTCGCGATGACCCATGTGCCTTACAAGGGGGCCGGCGACGCCGCGGGCGATCTCCTCGCCGGTCGCGTGCAACTGATGTTCGACTCGGCGGCGTCCGCGTTGCCGAACGTCAGGGCCGGACGACTGCGCGCGCTCGGCGTGGTCGCCGACAAGCGCTCCGCCTTCCTGCCCGGCGTGCCCACGTTCGCCGAGCAAGGCTACCGCGACATCGATCTCGTCGGCTGGCTCGGCTGGTTCGGCCCGGCCAACCTCGCGCCCGAGGTGGTCGACCGGCTGAACGCGGCGCTGGCGCAGGCGCTGGCATCCGCCGAGGTGCAGGACCGGTTCGCGCAAGGCGCCTATGAGGCCCTGTCGTCGACGCCCGCGGAACTCGGTGCGCTGACGCGCGTCGCTTTCGACCGCTGGGGCCGCATCGTCCGCGAGCTCGGCCTGACGCCGCAGTGACGCGCAGTCGTCAGCCGCGCGCAAGCGTGCGCGCGATGCGCCGCACCTCCGCGCGATCCACCTTGCCGCTCGGCAGCGCGGGCAGCGCGACCACGACCTCCAGCACGCTGGGAAGCTTGTGCGCGGCGATCCTGCGGGCGAGAAAGGCCATCAGCTCACCGCGCGATGCGGTCGCTCCCTGCTTCACCTGCACCAGCGCGACGACCTCCTCGTCGGCGCCGTCCGGCCGGCCGACGACCGCGCACGACGCGACGGCCGGGTGCGCGTGCAATGCGGCTTCGACGTCGGCGGGGTAGACCGTGTAGCCGGAGTGCTTGATCAGCTCCTTCAGGCGGCCGGCGATGGCGAGATCGCCCGCGGCATCGAGGCGACCGAGATCGCCGGTCCGGAACCAGCCATCCTCCGTGAACGCAGCGCGCGTCGCGTCGGGATGGCGGTAATAGCCGGCGAACACGTTGGGACCGCGCACGAGGATCTCGCCGATCTCGCCGCAGGCAACCTCGCCCCCCGCCTCGCCGGCGAGGCGAACGTGCACGCCGGGCAACGGACGCCCCACCGAGGTGTCGGTCCGGCGCTCGTCGAGGCGCGTCTGGCACACCACCGCGGTCGTCTCGGTGAGGCCATAGCCGTTCTGCAGCGGCAGGCCGTACAGTGCCTCGACGTCGGCCTTGACCGTGGCGTCCAGCGGCGACGACGCGCAGGTCACCATCCGCACGCGTGGCGCCGTGAACGCGTGCGGATGCGCGCGCGCCCAGGCGACGAGCTTCACGTGAAGCGTGGGAACGCCCGGCACGACGGTGATGCCGTCGTCGCGGAGCGCGCGCGCGAGCGCCTCCGGCGCGAAACGCGGGGCGAGGTGCAGGCAGCCGCCGGCGACGAACGTGCTCATCATGATCGACGCGAGCGCGCCGGCGTAGGCGAGCGGCAGCGGACAGTAGACGCGATCGTCGCTCGAATAACGGCGCGCGCGTGCCTGCGCCTGCGCGAGAAACAGGATGTTCGCGTGCGTGAGCATCGCCGCCTTGGGCGCGCCGGTGGTCCCGGACGTGTAGAGCAGCGCGGCGACGCCCTCCTCCGGGCGCGCAGGCGCGGGCTCCGGCCGCGGGTCGCGCTCGGTGCGCTCGGCGTGCAGCGCGCCGAGCGGCGCGAGCTCGGTCGCATGCGCGCCGCGCCGTCGCGCGTGCTCCGCAGCCGCGTCCGACGTGGCTGAGAGGTAGAGCGCGAGGCGCGGCTCGCCGTGCACCGCGATGGTGTCGATCTCGCGCGCGCCCAGGCGCGCGGTCACGAGCGCCGGCCACGCACCGAGCCGGCCGATCGCGAACAGAAGGACCACCGCCGCCCACCCGTTCTCGGCGACGACGAGCACCCGATCGCCGGCGATGACGCCACGCGCCGCGAGGCTCGCCGACGCGGCGTCGATGCCGGCCGCGAGATCGCCGTAGGTGAAGACGCGCGCGCCGTCGCGCAACGCCGGGCGCTCGGCGAAATGCCGGGCGCCCTGCGTGACGATGTCGTCGATGCGCTGCGGTTCGGTCATCGGGTCGGTCGGAGGCGCGCGGGCCCGACACGGTAATGCGCGACGGCGCGATCGTCTATGATCGCGGGTCGCGCGCACCGGTCGCGCGGCAGAGGCGGAGGCGAGGATGGCGAATGTGCGCGAACGGTTCGGGCGGCCGCTGAGGCTCGCGATCCTGGGCGGCGGCCCGGCGTCGTGGATCGGCCACATGCATCGTAGCGCCGCCGAGCTCGACGGCTGGTGGCGCGTCGTCGGCGGCGTGTTCTCGAGCGACCCGGCGCGCTCGCGCGACGGCGGCGCGGCGCTCGGCTTCGACCGCGAGCGCTGCTACGGCACCATCGACGAGCTGGTCGCGAAGGAGCGAGCGCGTCCCGATCCGGCCGAAGGCGTGGCGATCATGACGCCCAACGACACCCACTATCCGCTCGCCGCGGCCGCGCTCGACGCGGGGCTCGACGTCGTGTGCGACAAGCCGGTGACGCACGACGCGGCGCAGGCGCGCGACCTCTGCGACCGTGCGAAGCGGCACGGGCGGCTGTTCGCGGTGGCGCACGGCTACGCCGCCTACCCGATGACGCGCTATGCCCGTCACCTGGTCGACGTCGGCACGCTCGGCGCGCTCCGCTACGTGCAGGTCGAGTACATCCAGGCCGGACTGGCGGTGCGTCTCGACGACGGTCCGCAGACCAACCGGCTCAAGTGGATCCTCGACCCGCGGCGCAGCGGCCTGGCGCTCGTGATGAGCGCGATCGGCTGCCACGCGCAGCAGCTCGCGTCGTTCGCGGCGAACCGCCGCGTCGCGCGCGTGTGCGCCGACGCGATCGCGGTCGGTCCCAACCGCCACGTGATCGACACGGTGTCGGCGCTGCTGCGCTTCGAGGGCGGCCTCGCGGGCACGTTCACCGCCTTCCAGGCGGCGGCGGGCAGCGAGAACGACATCCGGCTGCGGCTCTACGGCGACAAGGGCATGATCGACTGGTCGCACCGCGAAGCCTCGTACCTGCGGATCGCGATGCTGAACGAAGGCCCGCGCGTGGCGGGCCGCGGCGACGCGAACCTGCCGCCGGCGATCACCGCGCTCGGCCGCATCCCGCGCGGCCACCCGGAAGGGCTGCGCGAGGCGTTCGCGAACATCTACGCCGAAGTCGCCCAGGAGCGCATGGCGCGCGCGCTCGGCGAGGCCGTGCCGGCGCTGCTCTACCCGCGCATCGAGGACGGCGCGCACACGATGGCGTTCATCGAGGCGTGCGTCGCGTCGCAGGGGAGCTGGGTCGACGTCGCCGCGGTCTGAACGCCGCGACGCTCTCCCTCTCCCGCATGCGGGAACAGGGGCGCTCAGCGCACCGCCCCCGCCTGCCGCTTCGCCGCAACGGCCGCGTCGAACTTCTCGCGCAGGATCACCGCGCGCTGGTGCGTGCCGCGCGCGATCAGGTCGACGCCGTCGTCCGCTTCCACCGTGTAGCTCAGCCGGCGTCCCTCGACCGCCACGAGCTTCGCGCGCGCGGTGACGATGAGGCCCGCGGGGGTCGCGGCCTCGTGGCTCACGTCGACGTGGATGCCCACGGTCTGCTCGCGCGGCCAGTCGAGGTGCGGCTTCGCGAGCAGCAGGCACGCCCATTCGAGGAAGCCGACCAGGTAGCCGGTCGCGAACACCGGCGGCATCGCGCGGAACTCCGGCGACTCGGGGTAGAGCGCGGGCACGAGCTTCGACTCGGACAGCACGAAGCGCAGCTCGTGCTCGAGCCCCGGTGCAAGCGAATCCTTCATCGCGACGGCCTCCCCGGCCGGGTCGGCCGTGGGCCGACCCCGAACGCCAGGCCGGAGGTTAGCGTTTCGTCTCCGGCTTGACGATGGTGACGCGCGAAGGCTTCGGCGGGCCCGCCGCGACCGGCGGCGCCGGGGGCGGGCTCGGCTTCAGTGCCGCATGGAACTGCGAGACCATGCGGACGTAGTCGCGCGTCTCGGCATAGGGCGGCACGCCGTTGTAGCGGTCGACCACGCCCTCGCCCGCGTTGTACGCGGCGAGCGCCAGCGTGAGCTCGTTGTCGAAGCGCGCGAGCAGGTCCTTGAGGTAGCGCGTGCCGACGCGCAGGTTGATCGCCGGCTCCTTGAGCTTGTCGGCGACCGAGCGCTTGGCGTCTCCCGTGACGCCGTAGCGTTCGCCGGTGGCCGGCATCACCTGCATCAGGCCGATCGCGCCTTTGTCCGACACGGCGGCGGGATCGTAGCCCGATTCGATCGCGATCACCGCCTGCACCAGCGTCGGATCGAGGCCGTTGTCGCGCGCGTTGCGCAGCACCAGCGGCTGGAAGCGCGCGACGTTGGGCGTTTCCTCGAGGCGCTTCCACACGGCGCGCTCGCGCACCGCGTCGAGCGGCGACAGCTCGGGCGGCGGCGTCGGCACCGGGTCGAGGCTCGAGCGGCCCTTGAAGTAGAGCTGGTAGCGCGCGTCGACCCGCTCGGTCGCGAAATGCGGCTTGCCCGTCTCGTCGATGTAGGCCCACAGGTCGGCCCGCGCCGCCGCCGCGATGGCGAGCGCTGCGAACGCCAGCGACACGGCGCGCGCGAGCCGGGCCGCGCGGGCGAGCGCGTGGCGGCGGCGCGGCGGAACATCACGGGTCGGCGTCATCGCAGGGGGGTCCCAGGGCCCAGGGAGGGTCGCACGGCCAGCCCTCGGGCGCTGTCGGCGAAGGTCGGACCCCCCGCTCCCGGTGGGAGTTTCGCGCGCCTTGACGTCGTGCGGTGACCGTCTATACTGACGGTAACCGTATGGACGTACGGTATCCCGAGGAGACCCCGTGGCCCGCACGCTGCGCCCGTTCGCCCACCTCACCCGCGACCCCGACGCGGCGCCCGACACCCCGCGCCTGACCGCGCGCCAGCAGCAGATCCTCGACTGGATCCGCGTGCACATCGAGACGGCCGGCATGCCGCCGACGCGGGCCGAGATCGCGGCCGGCCTCGGGTTCTCGACGGCGAGCTCGGCCGAGGACCACCTGCAGGCGCTCGCGAAGAAGGGCGCGATCGAGCTGCGGCCCGGCACCTCGCGGGGCCTGAGGCTGCGCGACCACCCCGGGGTCCCGCTGCAAGGCACGCTGCCGCTGGTCGGGCGCGTCGCCGCCGGCAGCCCGATCCTCGCCGCCGAGCACATCGAGGGCCGCTACCGAGTCGATCCGACACTGTTTTCGCCGAACGCCGACTTCCTGCTGCGCGTGCATGGGGCGAGCATGCAGGATGCGGGGATTCTCGACGGCGATCTCCTCGCGGTGCACAAGACGGCCGAGGCCCGGTCCGGCCAGGTGGTCGTCGCGCGGCTGGGCGACGAGGTGACGGTGAAGCGGCTCCGCCGCCGCGGCCGCGACATCGTGCTCCTGCCCGAGAACGCGGCGTTCGCGCCGATCGAGGTCGACCCGGCACGCACGACGTTCGCGATCGAGGGCATCGGCGTCGGCCTGGTGCGCGCCGGGCGGACCTTCTGAAGCGCTGTTTCCCCAGGAATACCTCAGACAAAACGTTTCCACAGCAAAGAGGCCGCGGCGTCCCGGGGATGCCGCGCCGTTCGCCCGGACCGTCCGCCATGAAGAGCCCTCCGCCCGCCTTGCGTTCGCGCCCGCTGCCGCCGCGCCTCGAGGACCTGCCCAACGTCGGGCCCGCCGTCGCGGCCGATTTCCGCCGCCTCGGCATCGGCACCCCCGACGAGATCCGCGGCCGCGACCCCTACATGCTCTACCACGACCTGTGCCGCGCGACGCACTCGCTGCACGACCCGTGCATGCTCGACACGTTCATCGCCGTCGTGCGCTATGTCGACGGCGGCCCGGCGAAGCCGTGGTGGCATTACACGGCCGAGCGCAAGCGCCACTACCGCGGCGCCGCGCGCAAGGCCGCGCCGCGCGATGCCGCGCCTGCGCCGACGCCCGACGCGCCGGCGCTGCTTACGCGCACGCGCGACGCCGGCGGGTCCGGCGCGTGGGGCTTCGGCCGGCCGCCTTCCCCTTCGCGAGGATCCGGCTCCGGCCGGACCCCTTCCCCCCGATCCTGCTGAGGACTGGAGGCGGGCGCGCCCGCGAGGGCGCGCCCGCCCGCTTTTTCCTCGCCCCCGCACGCGACGTGGAACACCTCCTCTACGGCAAGCAAGGCTCCGGCTCCGCCGCGATCGAGGCGGCGCTCGCGCTCGCGCACGTCCCCTTCCGGCAGGTCGAGACCGCGTCGTGGGAGATGAACGCCGCGTACGACGACCTCCTGAAGGTGAATCCGCTCGGCCAGGTCCCCGCGCTGGTGCTGCCCGACGGAACGGTCCTCTCCGAGAGCGCGGCGATCCTGATCCATCTCGGGCTCGCGCATCCGGCGAGCGGGCTTCTGCCGCACGACGCCGCGCCGCGGGCGCACGTGCTGCGCGGCCTCGTCTACCTCGCGGCGAACTGCTATGCGGCGATCGGCGTCATCGACTATCCGGAGCGCTGGACGCTGCCCGCCGACGACGCCGCGACGAACGAGCGCGTGCGCGCCGGTGCACGGGCGCGGCTGCACGCCTGCTGGACGACGTTCGCCGATCTCTTCGCCGCCGGGGGCGGGCCGTTCCTCGGCGGCGCGGCGCCGGATGCGCTCGACCTCCTCGCCGCGGTCGTCTCGAAATGGTCGGGCGCGCGCGCGCATCTCGCGCAACAGCGGCCGCAGCTGCACGCCACGCTGCTGCGCATCGAAGCCCATCCCGTCGTCGCGCCGGTGTTCGCGCGGCATTGGCCCTGAGCGCAGGGCTTGTGAGTCCGGCTTCAGCCGGACGATGTTCCCGACACCCGACCACCGAAAGGACACGTCATGACCGTCAAGGCCACCCCCGCCGGCTACCACAGCGTCACCCCGTACCTGTGCATCCGCGGCGCCGCGAAGGCGCTCGACTTCTACGCGCGCGCGTTCGGCGCGAAGGAGAAGTTCCGCCTGCCGATGGGCGAGCGCATCGGCCACGCCGAGATCCTCATCGGCGACTCGCACGTGATGCTCGCCGACGAGATGGACGACCACAGGAGCCCGCAGTCGTACGGCGGCACGCCGGTGAGCCTGATGATCTACACCGACGACGTCGACGCGATGTTCAAGCGCGCGATCGCCGCGGGCGCGACGCAGAAGCGCCCGGTCGAGAACCAGTTCTACGGCGATCGCACCGGCGTACTGGTCGACCCGTTCGGCCACGTGTGGTCGATCGCGACGCACGTCGAGGACGTGTCCGAAGAGGAGATCGGGCGCCGGATGGCCGCGATGTCGCAGGGGTGAGGGGACGCTCGACGCACGATGACCTGCCATGCCCGCCGCTCCCCTTTCTCCCGCCGCCCGCCTCGCCGCGCGCCTCGCCCATCCGGCGATCTGGCGCGGCGGCGACTGCGCGCCGGAGCCGGCGAGCGTGCCGACCGGCCACGCGGCGCTCGACGCGGTGCTGCCGGGCGGCGGCTGGCCCGGCGCGGGGCTGACCGAGGTGCTGCTCGCGCGCGAAGGGATCGGCGAGATCGCGCTGATGCTGCCCGCGCTGGCCGCGCTGCAGCGCGTGCGCCGCGACGTCGTGTGGATCGCGCCGCCGCATCGTCCCTATGCGCCGGCGCTCGCTGCGGCCGGCATCGACCTCGCGCGCTTCCACGTCGTCGAATGCGCGCGCCCCGACGATGCGCTGTGGGCCTGCGAGCAGGCGCTGCGCGCGCCCGAATGCGGCGCCGCGTTCGCATGGCTCGCGACGCGCGACGAGCGGCGGCTGCGCCGGCTGCAGGTGGCGGCGCGCGAGGGTCGCACCTTCGGCGTGCTGTGGCGCCGTCCGGGCGATCGCGGCGGCGCCGTCGCGGCCCCGCTGCGCCTGGGCCTCGCATCGCAGGCTGGTACCGGGCGGCTCGCGGTGCACGTGCTGAAGCGCCGCGGCGGCACGCTCGCGCAGCCGGTGCTGGTCGATCTCGACACCCGCTGCTTCATCGCCGTACCGCTCGCGCCGGGCCCACGCGGCAGGCATCAGGGATCAGGCATCAGGGATCAGCGCGTCGCGGCGCCGGAAAGGTTGCGATCCATCGCGCAGGGGGCACGATGAGGGGATGCCTGATCCCTGATCCCTGATCCCTGATCCCTGATGCCTGATCCCTGATCCCTGATGCCTGATCCCTGATCCCATGCTGGCCACCCATTTCCATCGCATGGCCTGCAACAACGCCTGGGCCAACCACCGGCTCCTCAGCGCGTGCCTGCGCCTGTCGCCCGCGGCGTTCACGGCGACGCGCACGAGCTTCTTCCCGTCGATCGCCGCGACGCTGAACCACAACCTGACCGTCGACTGGTACTACGTCGACGCGCTCGAGCGCTGGCAGCGACGCAGCGAGGCCAACCGCGACGTCGCGTCGTTCTTCGCGTCCGACGTGCCGTTCGCCGACGCGCCCGCGCTCCACGCGGCGCAGCGGAGCTGCGACGATCGCCTCGTTGCCTTGTGCGCGGCGCTCGACGACGCGCGCCTCGCCGAAAACGTGCCCGTGATGCGCCGCGCGGGCCTCGAGCCGGAGCGCGCCGACCGCCTGCTCGCGCACCTGTTCGGCCACCAGATCCACCACCGCGGACAGGCGCACGCGATGCTCGCCGGCACCGACGTCGCGCCGCCGCAGCTCGACGAGTTCTTTTGCGCGAACGAGGCGCATCTTCGCGCGCAGGAGCTCGCGGAGATCGGGCTGTCGGAGGAGGACATCTGGAGGGAAAAAACGGGGATGGGCGATAGGCGATAGGCCCCCTCACCCCACCCTCTCCCCGCGAGCGGGGAGAGGGAGAAAACTCGCCCGCTCCGGCGTCAGCGGGGAGAGGGCCTATCGCCTATCGCCTATCGCCTCGCCCGCCCTTCGCATGCTCCACGCCGCCCTCCTCCTCCCCGACCTCCCGATCGAGGTCTACGCGCGCGCCGCGACCGGCGACGACGCGGGGCGCGCGTTCGCGGTGGCGAGCGGCGGCTCGCGCCCCGTCGTCGTCGCGGCCAACGCCGCGGCGCGCGCGGCCGGCGTCAAGCGCGGGCAGCCGGTGGCGGGCGCGCTGGCGCTGGTTCCCGGCCTCCTGCTGCGCGATCGCGACGACGCGGCGGAAGCGCAGGCGCTCGAGGCGGTCGCCACCTGGGCGCTGTCGTTCACGCCCGCGGTGAGCCTCGCGCCGCCGCGCGCGGTGCTCGCCGAGATCGGCGGCAGCCGCAAGCTGTTCGGCGGCCTGACGGCGATCGCCGACGCGCTGGCGCGCGGCCTCGAGGCGCGCGGGCACGCCGCGCGCCTCGCGATCGCGCCGACGCCGCTCGCCGCGCTGGTGCTCGCGCGAGCGCGCCGCCCCGATCCCGTGCTCGACATGCGCGCGCTCGCGCCCGCGCTCGCGGAGCTGCCCCTCGCCGCGCTCGACCTCGACGCGCGGCTCCTCGCCACGCTCGCGGCCGCGGGCGTGCGCACGATCGGCGCGGCGGACGCGCTGCCACGCGACGGGCTCGCGCGCCGCTTCGGCGCACCGCTGGTCGACGCGCTCGACCGCGTCCACGGTCGCGTGCCCGATCCGCGCCTGCCGTGGACGCCGCCGCCGTCGTTCTGCGGTCGCCTCGCACTGCCCGCGCCCGCGCACGACGCGGCCGCGCTCGGCTTCGCGGCGCGCCGGCTCGCGCAGGAGCTCGCCGCGTGGCTCAACGCGCGCGGCCTGGGCGTGCTCCGCTTCGAGCTCGCGCTCGCGCACGAGCGCTGGCAGCACGCGCGCGTGGGCCGTCACGCGACGACGATCGCGCTGTCGTTCGCCGCGCCCGCGCGCGCGCTCGACCATCTCGCCACGGTGCTGGTCGAGCGGCTCGCGCGCGTCGAGCTGCCCGCGCCGGTCGAAGGCCTCGCGCTGACGACGCTCGAGACCGCGCCGCTCGCCGGACGGCTTTTGAGCCTGCTGCCGGGCGACGAAGGCGACGCGCCCGCCGTGCCGCTGGTCGACCGGCTGCGTGCGCGGCTCGGCGACGAGGCGGTCATGAGCTATGCGACGCACGACGAGCACCGGCCCGAGCGTGCGCTTTCCGCCGTGCCGTACGGCACCCGCGCCGCGGACGGCGCGGTCGCGTCGCTTCCCGACGCGCCGCGTCCGTTGTGGCTGCTCCCGGCGCCCGCGCCGATCGGCGCGGCGATCGCGCACGCGCCGTGGGTGCTGCACGACGGCCCGGAGCGCATCGAGTCGGGATGGTGGGACGGTCACGACGTGCGGCGCGATTACTACGTCGCGGAGACGCCGCGCGGCGAGCGCGCATGGATCTACCGCGACCATCGCCGCGGCACCGACGACGGCGAATGGTGGCTGCACGGCTGGTTCGCGTGATCCCGCCGCGCGGGGCTCGCGGTCGCGCGGCCGCGGGGCGACCACGTAGAATCGTGCGATGCCCCGATCGCACGATCCGCGCGCGCACCCGTACCAGTCGCTCACGCCCGACCTCGTGCTCGACGCGCTCGAGACGGTCGGCGTGCGGGGCGACGGCCGCCTGATCGCGCTCGGCAGCTACGAGAACCGCGTCTACCAGGCGATGCTGGACGACGGCCCGCCGGTCGTCGTCAAGTTCTACCGGCCGGAACGCTGGAGCGACGCGGAGATCGGCGAGGAGCACGCGTTCGTGCTCCAGCTCGCCGAAGCCGAGGTGCCGTCGGTCCCGCCGCGCGCATTCGACGGCCGTACGCTGCACACCCACGCGGGCTTCCGGTTCGCCGTATACGCGAAGCGCGGCGGGCGGGCGCCCGAACTCGATCGCGACGACGTCCTCGAGTGGATCGGCCGCTTCCTCGGGCGGCTGCACACCGTCGGCGCGCAGCAGCGCTTCGCCCTGCGGCCCGCGCTCGACGCCACCACCTTCGGCGAGCGGCCGCGCGCCACCCTGCTCGACGGCGCGTTCATCCCCGACGAGCTGCGCGAAGCATGGAGCGTGGCGTCGTCGCTCGCGCTCGACGGCGTGCGGCGCGCATGGGACCGCGCGAGCGGTGTCGCGACGCTGCGCCTGCACGGCGACGTCCATGTCGGCAACGTGCTGTGGGTCGACGACGGCGCCGAGCGCGGTCCGCATTTCGTCGACTTCGACGACGCGCGCAGCGGACCGGCGATCCAGGACCTGTGGATGCTGCTGTCGGGCGACCGCGAGGCGATGGAGCACCAGATCGGCAAGGTGCTCGACGGCTACGAGCGCTTCCGCGCGCTCGACCGGCGCGAGCTGGCGCTGGTCGAGCCGCTGCGCACGCTGCGGCTGCTGCATTACTCGGCGTGGATCGCGGAGCGCTGGGACGATCCGGCCTTCCCCGCGGCGTTCCCGTGGTTCGGCACGACGCGCTACTGGCAGGACCGCATCCTCGAGCTGCGCGAACAGATCGGCGCGATGGAGGAGGCGCCGCTGACGGCGCCGTGATGGAACCCGGACGCTCGCGTCGCGAGCTTCCCCCCGAGGGGGCGCGGCGACCTAGGGGCGGCCCGACGGTCGCCGGGATGTGATCCCCCCGATGCTCGCTTCGCGAGCTTCCCCCCAAGGGGGCACGGCGACCTCGGGGCGGCCCGTCGGTCGCCGGGCGCTGTTCGTGCCCCGATCGCCTCGCTAGCGCGCCTTCGGCGCCAGTCGGCGCCGCGTCGCCGCGAGCACGAGCGCGGTGATCGCCGCGAGCACCGCGCCGGTCGCGAACGTCGCCGGCGCGCCCGCGGCGTCCCAGAGCGCGCCCGCGCCCGTGCTGGCGACCAGCATGGCGAGCCCGCTCGCGA
>DATLIR010000052.1:0-35082 GCA_035539315.1 Casimicrobiaceae bacterium | reverse complement strand
ACCTGCGCCAGGCGCCGCGCGCCTTTGCGATCCATCCCTTCCGGCCCGATGAAATCGTCCGCGATGCCGTCGGACAACGCGCCGGCATCGCGTTCCTCCACCGCCGTGCGCATCGCACCGACTTCCTTGCGCAACGCCTCTTCCGGCGCGGGATGCGAACACGCCGACAGGACGAGCAACATCGGGACCAACCATGGGCGCAGACGCATGGCGGACAGGCCTTGAAGGGGTTCGCGCGCAGGCTAAACCACGCGCCTTGCCAGCCCCTAGTGCCTATGCTCCAATCGGGCGAATCCGTACGGCGCCGCATCGGCGCCCGCAGCGAAAAACAGGGGAGATCGCATGGCGTCCGAGCGTCCTTGGTTGTCCAGTTATCCGGCCGGGGTGCCCGCCGAGATCGACCTCGATGAATTCGGTTCGATCGTCGACGTGCTGCAGACCTCGCTGGAGAAGTACCGCGACCGCCCCGCGTTCGCGAACCTGGGCAAGGTGCTCACCTACGCCGAAGTCGATCGCCTCAGCCAGCAGTTCGCGGCCTACCTGCTCGGCGAACTGAAACTCAAGAAGGGCGATCGCGTCGCGATCATGATGCCCAACTGCCTGCAGTACCCCATCGCGACCTTCGGCATCCTGCGCGCGGGCCTGACGGTGGTGAACACCAATCCGATGTACACCGCGCGCGAGCTGAAGCACCAGCTCGTCGACTCGGGCGCGTCGGTGCTCCTCGTGCTCGACAACTTCGGCGCCACGGTGCAGGAAGTGCTCGCCGACACGCAGATCAAACAGGTCATCACGACGGGCCTGGGCGACATGCTCGGCTTCCCGAAGGGCGCGATCGTCAACTTCGTCCTGCGCCACGTGAAGAAGATGGTGCCGGACTACGACATCGACAACGCGATCCGCTTCCGCGACGCGCTCACGCTCGGCCAGATGCATCCGCTGCCGCAGGTCGCGATCGATCCGCAGGATCTCGCGTTCCTGCAGTACACCGGCGGCACGACCGGCGTCGCCAAGGGCGCGATGCTGACGCATCGCAACCTCGTGGCGAACATGCAGCAGTCGTCGGCCTGGCTCGGCGCGAAGAGTTCGCCCGGCAAGGAAATCATCATCACGGCGCTGCCGCTGTACCACATCTTCGCGTTGACCGCGAACGGGCTGGTGTTCACCAAACTCGGCGGCCTGAACCACCTGATCACCAATCCGCGGGACATGCGGGGTTTCGTCAAGGAACTCTCGAAGATCCCCTTCACCGCGATCACCGGCGTCAACACGCTGTTCAACGGCCTCCTCAACACGCCGGGATTCGAGCGTCTCGATTTCTCCGCGCTCAAGGTCGTCGTGGGCGGCGGCGCAGCCGTGCAGCAGGCGGTGGCGGAGCGCTGGCAGCGAACGACCGGGCACGGCATCACCGAAGCCTACGGCCTCACCGAGGCGTCGCCGGGCGTATGCGCCAATCCGCTGGGCGCCCCGTGGAACGGCAGCATCGGCCTGCCGTTTCCTTCCACGGACGTGTCGATCCGCGACGACGACTTCCGCGAGGTGCCGGTGTGGACCGGCGAAGGCGACCTCGAGAAGGCGACCGGCGAGATCTGCGTGCGCGGCCCGCAGGTGATGAAGGGCTACTGGAACAATCCCGCCGAAACCGCCAAGGTGCTGCACGACGGGTGGCTCAAGACCGGCGACGTCGGCCATCTCGCGGCCGACGGCTCCGTCACGATCACCGACCGCAAGAAGGACATGATCCTGGTGTCCGGGTTCAACGTCTATCCGAACGAGATCGAGAGCGTCGTGGCCTCGCATCCGGGCGTGCTGGAATGCGGGGCGGTGGGCGTGCCCGACGCGAAGTCGGGCGAGGCGGTGAAGATCGTGATCGTCAGGAAGGAGCCGACGCTCACGAAGGACGCGGTGATCGAGCACTGCAAGGCGCGGCTCACGGGCTACAAGCTGCCGCGCCACGTGGAATTCCGGGCGGTCCTGCCGAAGTCGCCGATCGGCAAGGTGCTCCGCCGCGAGCTGCGCGACACGGCGAAGCCGTAGCTCAGTCGCTTGACGTGGACGTTTTGGTGTCGCGACCGCCGCGACCCGGAAGCCGCGTCGCATTGCACGCCTGTCGTTTGGCGCACGGCGCTCGCACGGGTACCATCCGCGTGCCGGGTGCCCGGGGGGTGCACCCGGGCCCGTTCCCCTTGGATCCGCATGCCCGCTTCCCTTCCCCTCTCCCGGGTCGCCCGGGTTGCAGCGCTCGCCTGCCTCGGCGTTTCGCTCGCGTCCCAGGCCGGGCCCCGCCTGATCGTCCAGTTCGCCGATAGCGACGTCGAGGCGGCGTTTGCGCCCGCCGCCCGCACGGCCCGTCTCGCGCGCGATGCCGGGATCGAGACCCGCCTGGTCCGGCGGATGGCCGTCGGGGCACATCTGGTCGAGCTCCCGGCCGGCAGCGACGCGCGCACCGCGGCTCGCGCGGTCGTCCTTCAGGGCGGCGCGAAGCTGGCGGTTCCCGATCGACGGCTCCACATCGCGCGCGTGCCGATCGACAGCAACCTCCAGTCGCAGCCTTACCTGCGCAACGAACCGTGGTCGGTGAGTGCGTTCGCCGCGTGGGACATCACGACCGGGTCGCCCTCCGTCGTGGTCGCCGTGCTCGACTCGGGCGTCCTTGCGCACCCCGACCTGGCCGGCCGCCTGTTGCCCGGCTACGACTTCGTGAGCGACGTTCCCACGGCCAACGACGGGAACGGGCGCGACGCGGATCCGACCGATCCGGGCGACTGGATCTCCCAGAGCGACCTCGCGAGCGGAGCCTTCGACGGGTGCGAGGCCGACGACTCGAGCTGGCACGGCACGTCGGTCGCGGGCGTCATCGGCGCGAACACCAACAACGGCCTCGCCGTGGCCGGCATGGACTGGTCGGCTCGCCTGCTTCCGGTGCGGGTGCTGGGGAAGTGCGGCGGCGACTTCTCGGACATCCTGGATGGCATGGCGTGGGCGGCGGGAATGCCGGTGCCAGGCGTCCCGTCGAATCCGTTGCCGGCGCAGATCATCAACCTGAGTCTGGGCAGCGAGGATGGTGAGCCGTGCTCGGCGGCGGAAGACGCGCTGCTTGCGCAGCTGCTGTCACCCACCGGACTGCGCGCGATCGTCGCGGCGGCGGGCAACGCCAACGCCGACGCGGACGTGCACTTCCCATCCTCGTGCCCCTCGACGATCTCGGTCGCCGCGACGACGAACAACGGCAACCGGACGGTCTACTCGAACTACGGATCGAGCGTCGATATCGCCGCGCCCGGCGGCCAGGGCGGTGTGCCCGGGAGCCCGGACTTCGGATTGATCGCGGTGCTCTCCAACACCGGCCAGACCACGGCGGGCAGTTACTTCGTGCGCGGCATCGCCGGCACGAGCTTCGCCGCGCCGATCGTCTCGGGCGTCGCGAGCCTGATGCTCTCGGTCGCACCGAACCTGTCGCCCGCGCAGCTCCGCGCGTCGCTGATCGACAGCGCGAAGCCGTTTCCGCCCGAATCGACCTGCACCACGTCGGTCTGCGGTCGCGGGATCGTCGACGCCTCCGCCGCGGTGATTGCCGCGCAGGCGTTACCGCTCCCGGCGGGGCAGGTGCGGGTGGTCGAGTATTTTAACGCGGGCTTCGGCCACTACTTCATGAGCGCCGACGCGGATGAGGTCGCCGGGCTCGACGCCGGGGCGTTCGGCGGCGCGTTCGTGCGCACGGGTCGGCAGTTCCTCGGTTGGAGCACGCCGTCGACCGGAACCGCGCCGGTGTGCCGCTTCTTCACGGTGACCTTCGCCCCGAAGAGCTCGCATTTCTACACCGGCGACCCGGTCGAGTGCGCGGGCGTGAAGGAGAACCCCGATTGGCAGTACGAGAAGACCGCGTTCCACGTCCGCGTGCCGGCGGCGGGCGCGTGCGCGGCCGGGACGACGCCGGTGTACCGGATGTTCAACAACGGCCAGACCGGGGCGCCGAACCACCGGTTCACGACGGACGCTGCGCTCTACCAGCAGTTCACGACGACGCAGAACTGGTCCGCGGAGGGCGTCGCGTTCTGCGCGCCGTGACGGCTCGCGGCGGTTCGGCGCGAACGATCGGCCCGCGGTCCCGGCAGGTTGCACGCGCAGGGCGCGCGGTGGCGCTCGCGGCGGTCGCATGGCTCGCGACGGTGGCGAGCGCGGGTCCGCGCCTCATCGTGCAGTTCGACGCAGCCGACGTCGAGGCCGCGTTCTCGCCGGCGTCGCGTGTCGCCAGGTTGTCCCGCGACGCGAATGTCGACGCCACGCCGGTGCGGCGCCTCGCCCGCGGCGCGCTCCTGGTGGAGCTTCCCGAGGGTAGCGACGCCACGGCCGCGGCACGCGACGCGATGATTCGCGGCGGCGCGCGGATGGCGGTGCTGGACCGCCGCGTCAAGCGCGCGAGGATTCCCAACGACCCCGACATCGCCGCGCAGTGGTACCTCAGGAACGACGACGTTTCGGTCAGCGCGTACAACGCCTGGAACGTCACGACCGGCTCGCCGTCGGTCGTGGTCGGGGTGATCGACACCGGGATCCTGTCGCACCCGGACCTCGCCGGTCGCGTGCTGCCCGGCTACGATTTCATCAGTGATGTCGCGACCGCGAACGACGGCGACGGCCGCGATGCGGATCCGACCGACCCGGGAGACTGGGTGTTGGAGGCCGATCTCGACAACCCCGCATTCGCCGGCTGCGGCGCCGAGCGCTCGTCGTGGCACGGCACGTCGGTGGCCGGGATCATCGCGGCGAACAGCGACAACGGCATGGCTCTCGCGGGCATGGACTGGGGTGCGCGCATCCTCCCGCTGCGCGTGCTGGGCAAGTGCGGCGGCCATTTCTCCGACATCTTCGACGCGATCGCCTGGGCGGCGGGCGAGACCGTGCCGGGCGTCCCGCCGAATCCCCATCCGGCACAGGTCGTCAACCTGAGCCTCGGCGCGTTCGGGGAAGCGTGCACGGCCGAGGAGGACGCCTTGCTCGCGCAGCTGCTCTCGCCTACCGGGCTTCGCGCGATCGTCGTTGCGGCCGGCAACGAGTCGGGCGATGCCAACCTGAGTTTCCCGTCGTCGTGCCCGTCGACGTTCGCCGTGGCGGCCACGTCCGACACCGGCGATCGCACCAGCTATTCGAACTACGGCGCGAGGGTCGACCTCGCCGCGCCCGGTGGGGATCGCTTCGGTTCGGGGCTCATCGCCATCCTGTCGAACAGCGGCGCCACGGTGCCGGGCGCGTACGTGGTCGACGCGGGCGGCGGCACGAGCTTCGCGGCGCCGATGGTCACCGGCGTGACGAGCCTCATGCTCTCGGTCGCGCCCGCGCTGACCCCCGCGGAGCTCCGCGCGATCCTGCTCACCACGTTCAAGCCGTTCCCGGCGACGTCGAAATGCACGTTCAGGACCTGCGGGCACGGCATCGTGAATGCCCACGCCGCGGTGCTCGCGGCGCAGGCGACGCTGCCGGCGGCGAATCAGGTCGCGGTGGTCGAGTATTTCCACGCGGGCTTCGGCCACTACTTCATGAGCGCCGACGCCGACGAGATCGCGGGCCTCGACGCGGGCGCGTACGGCGGGGTGTTCGTGCGCACGGGCCGGCAGTTCAACGCGTTCGCCGCCCCGGCGGGCGGGACGCTGCCGGTGTGCCGCTTCTTCACGGTGACCTTCGCCCCGAAGAGCTCGCATTTCTACACCGGCGACCCGGTCGAGTGTGCGGGCGTCGAGCACAATCCGGACTGGCAGTTCGAGAAGATCGCGTTCCACGCCCACGCGCCGGTCGCGGGCGTGTGCGCGGCCGGGACGACGCCGGTGTACCGGATGTTCAACAACGGCCAGACCGGGGCGCCGAACCACCGGTTCACGACGGACGCTGCGCTCTACCAGCAGTTCACGACGACGCAGAACTGGTCCGCCGAGGGCGTCGCGTTCTGCGCGCCCTGAGCGTGAGCGTGCGGTCGCGCTAGCGGCGCTTGCGCGTGGCGGGCTTGGCCGACTTCGCGGTGGCGACCTTGGTCGCCCCCGAAGACGCGGTCCTGCGAGCCGTCGTCGACGGCGTCTTCGCGGCCTTCGTCACCGCCTTCGTCGCCGTCCTGACCCGTGCGACGGGCGCGGGGCTCGCGGTCTTGCCTCCGCGCTTGCGCGCCGCGGCGGGGGGTGCTCCGCGCGCCACGCGCGCGCGCGCGGCCGGCGCGGGGGCGGGCTTGGGCTCGCGCGCCACCTTGCGCGTGGTTGCCGGCGTGCGGCGCGGCTTCGTGGGCGACCGCCCGGCCTTGTCGTCGACCAGCGCGACCGCCTCGTCGAGCGTCAGCGCGTCGACGCGCTCGCGATCGGGAAGGGTCGCGTTGGTGTCGCCGTGCTTGACGTAGGGACCGTAGCGCCCGGCGTACACCTCGACCGGACGCCCGTCCTTCGGATGCTTGCCCAGCAGCTTCAAGGCGGCTGGCGCAGGACGCGCGCCGCGTGCGCCGGGACCGCGCTCCTTCTTCTCGAACTCGAAGCCGACCTTGCCGTCGGCCTGGCGCACCAGGAACGCCGAGAACGGGCGGCGCGTGCGCGCCGAGACGAACTGCAGGAGGTCGGTCTTGCCGGTCGCGAGCAGCTTCTCCATCTGCGCGCGCTCGACGGTGCGCTGCAGGATCGTGCGGCCGGAGCGAAAGTCGCAGGTCTTGTCGGGACCGACCGCGCGCTCGCACGCGTACGCAGCCGGCGTCTCGAACACACGGTTCCCGCACTTCGGGCACGTGCCGAGCGGCGCCTGGCCGGAAAAGTCCGGCGCCTCGGCGTCGTCGTCGGACAGGCGCGGCCCGAAGTCGAACTCGACCTCGTTCGCGTCGTTGAGCTTGAGCTTCGCGGAAAACGGGCGGCCGAGGCGGCTGCGAAAGCCGTCGAGCGGGCCGATCTCGCGCTCGCGCAACAGCGTCTCCGCTTCGGCGGGCTCGAGCTGGCGGCCGCCGAGGATCTTCCAGAACGCGAAGTCGCACGCGATGCACTGGAACTTCTTGTACTTCTCGTGCACCTCACCGCCGCACTTCGGGCACGGCACGGCGAGCGTCGCGAAGTCGCCGGGAATCGTGTCGCTCTCGTAGTTCTTCGCCTGCGCGACGATGTGCTTCGTCATCGCGACGATTTCCTTCATGAACGCCGCGCGCTTGAGCGCGCCGTGCTCCATCTGCGCGAGCTTGAACTCCCACTCGGCGGTGAGCTCGGGGCTGAACAGCTCGGGCACGCCGAGGCCGTGCAGCAGCGTCATCAGCGAGAACGCCTTCGCGGTGGGGACGAGCTCCCGGCCTTCGCGGTAGATGTAGCGCTCGCCGATCAGCCCCTCGATGATCTGCGCGCGCGTGGCCGGCGTGCCGAGGCCCTTCTCGCGCATCGCCTCGCGCAGCTCCTCGTCCTCGATCGCCTTGCCGGCGCCTTCCATCGCGGAGAGCAGCGTGCCTTCGTTGTAGCGCGGCGGCGGGCGCGTCACGATCTTCTGCGCGTCGACGTTGACGGTGGCGACCTTCTCGCCCGCCTTCACCGGCACGAGCGAAGCGTTCTCGTCGGCCGCTTCCTTGCCGTAGACGGCGAGCCAGCCCGGCTCGACCAGCACCTTGCCCTCGGTCTTGAACGGCTCGCCTTCGACGCGCGTGATCCGCGTGGTCACCAGGAACTCGGCGGCGGGGTGGAACACGGCGAGGAAGCGCTTGACGACGAAGTCGTAGAGCTTTTGCTCCGGCTCGGTCAGGTGCTTGGGCGCGATGAGCGTCGGGATGATCGCGAAGTGGTCGGACACCTTCGCATTGTCGAAGATGCGCTTGTTCGGCCGGACCCATTTCTCCTTGATCACGCGGCGCGCGTGGGTGCCGTAGGCGTGGGTCTCGCCCAGCGCCTCGAGCGTCTTTCTCACCGTGCCGACGTAGTCCTCCGGCAGCGCGCGGGAATCGGTGCGCGGATAGGTCAGCGCCTTGTGCTTCTCGTAGAGCGCCTGCGCGATCGAAAGCGTCGTGCGCGCCGAGAAGCCGAAGCGGCCGTTCGCCTCGCGCTGGAGCGTGGTCAGGTCGTAGAGCAGCGGCGGGCTCTGCGTCGAAGGCTTCGATTCCTCGCTTACCACGCCCGGCTTGCCGGCGCACTTGGCGGCGATCGCGCGCGCCTTCGCCTCGTCCCACAGCCGCTCCGCGCGCGCGTCCGGATCGTCGTCGGGCTTGCGGAACGCCTCGTCGAACCAGCGCCCCGGGTACTCGCCCGCCGCCGCGCGGAAGGTGCCGTGCAGCTCCCAGTAGTCGCGCGGCACGAAGGCGCGGATCTTCTCCTCGCGCTCGACCAGGATCGCGAGCGTCGGCGTCTGCACGCGGCCCACGGTCGTCAGCTGGAAGCCGCCCGACTTCGAGTTGAACGCGGTCATCGCGCGCGTGCCGTTGATGCCGACCAGCCAGTCGGACTCGGAGCGGCACTTGGCGGCGTCGGCGAGCGGAAGCATCGTCGCGTCGGTGCGCAGCGTCTCGAAGCCGTCGCGGATCGCGGCCGGCGTCATCGACTGCAGCCACAGGCGGCGGATCGGCTTGTCGGTTCCGGCGTACTGGACCAGGTAGCGGAAGATCAGCTCGCCCTCGCGGCCGGCGTCGCACGCGTTCACCAGCGCCGTGACGTCCTTGCGGCGGATGAGCCGGATCAGCGTCTTCAGGCGGTCCTCGGACTTCTCGATCGGCTTCAGCGCGAACGCGGTGGGGATGGCGGGGAGATGCGCGAACGTCCACTTGCCGCGCTTGACCTCCTCGTCCTCGGGCATGCCGATCTCGAGCAGGTGGCCGACCGCGGAGGCGACGACGGCGTCCTCGCGCTCGAAATAGTCGCCGTGGCGCGTGAAGCCGCCGAGCGCGCGCGCGATGTCGGCGGCGACGGACGGCTTCTCGGCGATGATGAGGCGCTTGGTCATGGGCACTTCGCGGGAGGCGGCGATACTACAGAAGGAGATCGTGTTCGGGCAAGGAACCTTACCTGCGCGCGCGTAGGCGCGTACGCGTGCGTGAGCGCCTACGCACGCGCATGAGCGCGCCGAACTGTGCACCTCGGTCTAGCGCCGCCGCTCCCATCCGCCGCCCGGCAGCGCCGCGACGCGACCGTCGAGCTCGAGGAGCACGAGCGTGGCGGCGAGCGCGTCGGCGGCGAGCCCGGTGCGGGTCACCAGCCGGTCGAGGTCGACCGGGCCGCGCCCCATCGCGTCGAGCACGCGCGCCTGCGCGGGATCGTCGGGTGCCGCCGGCGCGCGCTCCCCTTGCGCCGCGCGCGCGCCGGCGACGCCGAGCTCGACGAGGACGTCCTGCGCGGTCTCGACCAGCTTCGCGCCGTCGCGGATCAGGCGGTGCGGCCCCTTCGACAGCGGCGAATGGATCGATCCGGGAATCGCGAACACGTCGCGTCCCTGCTCGACGGCGAGGCGCGCCGTGATGAGCGACCCCGAGCCGGGCGCGGCCTCGACGACGAGCACGCCGCGGGCGAGCCCGGCGATCAGCCGGTTGCGGCGCGGGAAGTTCTCCTTGAGCGGCGGCGTTCCGGGCGCGAACTCGGTGACCAGCGCGCCGCGCGCGACGATCGCATGCGCGAGATCGCGGTGGCTCGCCGGATACACGCGGTCGGGTCCTGTTCCGGTCACGGCGATCGTCGACGCGGGCGTGTCGAGCGCGCCGCGATGCGCCGCCGCGTCGATGCCCTGGGCGAGCCCCGAGACGACGGTGAGCCCCGCCTCGGCGAGGATGCGCGCGAATGCGTACGCATCCTCGACGCCCTGCGGCGTGGCCTGGCGGCTGCCGACGATCGCGATCGCGGGGCGCGCGAGGAGCGCGAGGCGCCCGAGCGCGAACAGCGCGAGCGGCGGATCGGGAATCTCGAGGAGCTGGCGCGGGTAGTCCGCATCGCCCCATGCGACGAGGGTGTGCCCGGGCTCGCCGAGCCACGCCGCCGTCGAGGCGTCGTGGCTGGCGTCGCGCGCGTCGAGGCGCTCCGCGGCCGCGCGGCCCGCGACCGCCTCGACGCTCGCGCGGGAGGCGTCGAGCACGTGCTGCGGCGTGCCGAACGCGCGCAACAGCGCGACCGCGACCGGCGTCGCCAGGCCGGCGGAGGCGAGCGCGGCCCACGCCGCGGCGCGCGCAACGTCGTCCATGGAGAGGGCGCGGCGGCGCCGCGCGACGTCTAGGGTCGCCGGACGGCGTCGCCCACGACCACCGGATCGGTCGTGTTGAGCAGGATCGCGTAGGCGACGCGGTCGAACACGCGGAAGACGAACAGCAGGCCGACGCGCTCGTCGGGCACCGCGAGCTGCTTCTGCGGCAGGAAGGTCGTCGTCTGGTCCAGGAACCGCAGCATGTACGGCGTGCCCTGGTCCGGGCGCGGGTCGTTGATCGTCGGGACCGTCTTGTAGATCGCGAGGACGTGGCCGACTTCCATGCCGTTCTTCGCCCCCAGGTCCAGCGTCACGATGTTGCCGCGGCCCATTTCGCTCGCGTCCCGGTACGACGCGATGATGTTGCCGCGCAGGTCCGCCTCCGGCGCATGCGGCACGAAGTTGATGAGCGTCTCGCGCGGCACCGGCAGCAGCCGGTCGCCGATGAACACTTCCTCGGTCGCGTGCGTGACCTGCACCGTCGAGACATCGGCGAAGCGGTCGACGCGGACCGCGCCGATGTAGCGGTTCTCGTAGCCCAGCACCTCGCCGGTCGCGGCGACCAGCGCCTTGCCGGGCCGGTAGATGAACCAGCGGTCGCCGAACCGCGGGTCGAGCCCCACGACGTAGACGCGGTCGCCCTCGCCGCGCACCACGCGGTCGCGGACGCGACCTTCGACGATCTCGGGAGCGTCCGGAAGGCCGGGGGACTCCGTGATGACCGGTCGGGTCAGGTAGGCCTCGATGTCGCCGGGGGGAATGCTGGGGATCGCCTGCGCGTCGAGCATCTCGGAGCGCACGCGGGGCCCCACCCGGTCCACGCCGGGCGTGCCGCCCGCGCCGCCACCGCCGGCTTGCGCGATGGTCAGCCGCGGCTGACCGTCGGAGGTGTAGTCGAGGACGACGACGTCCCCCGGATAGATCCGGTGCGGGTTGCGGATCTGCTCGCGATTCATCCGCCAGACGTCCGGCCAGCGCCAGGGATCCTTGAGGAAGCGGCCGGAAATGGCCCACAAGGTGTCGCCTTTTTGCACCGTGTACGACGACGGCGCGTTGTCGGCGAGCGTGATCGGGTCGGCGGCGAGGGTGGGGCCGGTCGCCAGGATCGCGCCCGTGGCCAGCGCGAGGGCGAAGCGCCTCCCCATGCTAAACTGTTGACGCATAAGACCTCTTCCGGGACGGGTGGGCCTTGAGAATGTCCTAAACCGCCGCAAAATAAGGACTTGGAGTTGATTCTGCATCCGGCACATGCATTTGTCCAGCAGACATGCTGCTTCCCATCCTCGAGTACCCCGACCCGCGCCTGCGCAAAGTCGCTGCCCGCGTCGGCACGGTAACCCCCGACATCCAGCGCCTGGTCCGCGACCTGGCCGAGACCATGTACTCGGCGCCCGGCATCGGCCTCGCCGCGACCCAGGTCGACGTCCACAAGCGCGTGATCGTCATGGACATCTCGGACGCCCGTGACGAGCTGCACGTGTTCATCGACCCCGAGATCCTCTCCGCCGAGGGCGAAGCCGAGTGCGAGGAAGGCTGCCTGTCGGTTCCCGGCTACTACGAGAAGGTGACCCGGGCGTCGCGGATCCGCGTCCGGGCGACCGACGCCGTCGGGAGGCGGTTCGAGCTCGACGCCGAGGGCCTGCTCGCCGTCTGCATCCAGCACGAAATGGACCACCTCGTGGGCAAGGTCTTCGTCGACTACATCTCCCCGCTCAAGCGCGCGCGGCTCAACGGCAAGCTGCGCAAGAAGCAGCGGCTGGCGGGCTGACCGGGCGCGTCCGCATGGGCGCAGCGGGGCAGCCAGGCGCCCGACCGCGCGTTCCCCCGGGGGCGCGCGACGCCGGGCCGAGCCCGGCGGGGGCCGATCATTAGCGCGCTACGCGTCGGCTTCGCCGGTACGCCGGCCTTCGCGACCCGGGCGCTCGACGCGATCGCCCGGGCCGGGTTCACGATACCGCTTTGCCTGACGCAGCCCGATCGGCCGAAGGGCCGAGGCCTGCGGCTCGCGCCCTCGCCGGTCAAGGCGCTGGCGCATTCGCTCGGGGTCCCGGTGCACGACCCCGCCTCGCTGCGGGACGAAGCGGCCCGCGCGGCGATCGTCGCCGTTCCGCTCGACGTGCTGGTGGTGGCCGCCTACGGGCTGATCCTGCCCGCGGCGATCCTCGCCTGGCCGCGCCACGGCTGCCTCAACATCCACGCGTCGCGACTCCCGCGCTGGCGCGGCGCGGCGCCGATCGCGCGGGCGATCGAGGCCGGCGACCGCGCGAGCGGCATCACGATCATGCGGATGGACGCGGGCCTCGACACCGGCCCCATCGTCGACATCGTCGAGGTGGCGATCGCGCCGCACGACACCGCGGCGAGCCTGCACGACCGGCTCGCGGAGGTCGGCGCGCACGCGATCATCGCGACGCTCGGGCGCCTCGCCCATGACGGGACGCTCGCCGCGACGCCGCAGCCGGCCGAAGGCGTCACCTATGCGGCCAAGGTCGGGCGCCGCGACGCGGCGCTCGACTGGAGCGCGGGCGCGGTGACGCTCGACCGGCGCGTGCGCGCCTTCACGCCCGCGCCCGGCGCGCATGCGAGCTTCCGGGGGGAGGCAATCAAGATCCACCGCGCGCTGCCGATCTCGCGCGAGCGCGGCGCCGCCCCGGGCGAGGTGATCGCGCGCTCCGCCGACGGGCTCGACGTCGCCTGTGGCGCCGACCCCGCCGAGGGCGCGCTGCGCCTGGTCGAGGTGCAACCGGCGGGCGGGCGACGCATGCCGGCGCACGCCTGGGCCGCGGGCCGCGGCATCGAGCGCGGCGCGCGCTTCGACGCGCCTGCGCCGGACTGACGCGCGCCGGTGGACGCTTCGCAACGCCAGGCGGCCGACGCGGTCGTGCGCGTGTTCGAAGGCGCGACGCTCGCGCGGGCGCTCGAAGCCTCGGGCGCGGAGTCCACGCCGGCACGCGCGTTCGTGCACGAGATCGCCTACGGCACGCTGCGCCACTGGGGCACGCTCGAAGCGATCGTGCGCGCGCTCGCGCACCAGCCGCCGGCCGACGCGCGCCTCGTCGCGATCATGGCGGTCGCGCTCTACCAGCTCGAGCACATGCGTGCCGAGCCGCACGCAGTGGTCGACCGCGCGGTCGCCGCGGCCGGCGACGCGGTACGGCCGCAGGCCAAGGCGCTGGTCAACGCCGTGCTGCGACGCTTCCTGCGCGAGCGCGAGAGCGTGCTGGCGCAGGTTTACGCGACGCCGGTCGCGCGCTGGTCGCATCCGCGCTGGTGGATCGCGCGCGTGCGCACCGACTGGCCGGACGCGTGGGAGCGCATCCTCGCCGCCGGCAACGAGCACCCGCCGCTCACGCTGCGCGTCAACCGCCGCGTCGCGACGCGCGCGGCGCTCGCAGCGCGATTCGCGGAAGCGGGCATCGCGTGCGAGAGCGTCGGCGAGGACGGCGTGATCGTCACGCCGCCGCGGCCGGTTCGCGAGCTGCCGCGCTTCGACGACGGCGCGTTCTCGGTGCAGGACGCCGGCGCGCAGCTCGCCGCGCCGATCCTCGGCGCGCGCGACGGCGAGCGCGTGCTCGACGCCTGCGCCGCGCCCGGCGGCAAGTCCACGCACATCCTCGAGCGCGCGGAGGTCGCGCTGACCGCGCTCGACAGCGATGGCGCGCGGCTGGTCCGCGTGCACGAGAACGTCGCCCGGTTGCGCCTGCCGCGCGAGCGCATCGAGCTCGTCACCGGCGATGCCGGGCGGCCTTCGTCCTGGTGGGACGGACGGCCCTACGATCGCATCCTCGCCGACGTGCCGTGCACGGCCTCGGGCATCGTGCGGCGCCACCCCGACGGCAAATGGCTGCGGCGCGCGAGCGACGTGGCCGCGTTCGCCGCGCAGCAACGCGCCCTGCTCGACGCGCTGTGGGGCTGCCTCGCCCCGGGCGGAACGCTCGTCTACGCGACCTGCTCGGTCTTCGTCGAGGAAAACGAGGGGCAGGCCGCCGCGTTCGCGGCCCGCGCGCCCGGCGCGTTGCGCGAAAGCCTCCGCTTCGCGCCCGAAGTCGAGGCGCGGGGGGGTCAACTCTTGCCTTCGCTCCCGGGCGCACCCCACAATCAGGACGGCTTCTTCTACGCGCGTTTCCGCAAGGCGTGACGCGGGCGCCGCTTGGACGGGCGCATGCGCGTGCACCGACGCGAGGCATGACGCTCCGGACTTTCCCACCGCGCGACCCCCGGCCCGCCGGGCCGGCGCGCCGCCGCCTGCTCGTGCTCGCCGCGGCCGGCGCGCTGGCCGCCGCCTGGCCGGCGCTGCGCGCGCACGCCGACGTCATCCCGGTCAGGAGCGCCGAGCTCCGCGTCGAGGAAGGCGAGGTGCTGCTCAACGCCGAGTTCGAGCTCTCGCTCAACCCGACGCTCGAGGAGGCGCTCAAGAAGGGCGTGCCGCTCTACTTCGTGCTCGAGGTCGAGATCACGCGCCCGCGCTGGTACTGGCTCGACGAGACGGTGATCGGCTCGACGACGACCTGGCGCGTCGCCTACGCGCCGCTCGCCCAGCACTACCGCGTCTCGACCGGCCTCATCGCGCAGACGTTGAACTCGATCGCCGAGGTCGAGCGCCTGGTCGGGCGCGTCACGTCGCGGCCGATCGCGCGCGTGGCCGATTTCGCGCGCGGCGCGCGCTACGACGCCGCCGTGCGACTGCGCCTCGACGTCGCGCAGCTGCCCAAGCCGTTCCAGGTCGACGCGCTCGCCTCGCGCGAGTGGCAGCTCGCGAGCGACTGGCAGCGCTTCGGGTTCACGCCGTGACCCACCTTCTCACCTCGCGCGGCCTGCGGTGGCTCCTGCTCGCCGCGGCGTGCCTCTCGGCGATCGGGCTGTTCCTGCTCGCCACGGCGACCGAGAACACCGACCTCTTCGCACGCGGCTACGACACGCTGGTGGTGCTCAACTTCGCGATGGTCGGCCTCCTGATGCTGATCGTCGCCTGGCAGTTCTGGCAGCTGCGGCGCAACCTCAAGCGCGGCGTGTTCGGCTCGAAGCTCGCGGCGCGGCTCGTGCTGTTCTTCGCGCTGGTCGCCGTGCTGCCCGGCGCGCTGGTCTACGCGGTGTCGGTGCAGTTCCTCGGCCGCTCGATCGAAAGCTGGTTCGACGTGCGCGTCGACCGCGCGCTCGAAGGCGGCCTCGCGCTCGGGCGCAACGCGCTCGACTACCTGTCGCGCGAGACCACCAACAAGGCGACGCAGATCGCGGCGCAGCTCGCCGACGTGCCGGGCCCCTATCCGATCGCGCTGTCGCGCGCGACCGAGCAGGCCGGCGTGTCCGAGGCGGCGCTGTTCTCGAGCGCGGGCAACGTGCTCGCCGTCGCGGGCGCGGCCGGCGGCCCGGTGTCGCCCGAGGCGCCGCCCGCGCAGGCGCTGCGCCGCGCGCGGCTCCAGCTGCCCTACGCCGCCGTCGACCAGGCGAGCGGCGGCATCCGGCTGCGCGTCGTCGTGCCGGTCAACAGCAGCGACCGCAACGAGCCGATGAAGCTCCTGCAGGTGATCGAGCCGGTGCCGCGCTCGCTCGCCCAGGAGATCGAGAAGGCGGAGGCGGGCTTTCGCGACTACCAGGAGATCTCGTTCTCGCGCCAGGCGCTGAAGCGACTCTACGCGCTGACGCTGACCCTCACGCTCCTGCTCGCGCTCACCTCGGCGCTCGGGCTCGCGGTGGTGCTGTCGGAGCGCTTCGCCGAGCCGCTGGGCCTCCTCGCCGAGGGTACGCGCGCGGTCGCGCAGGGGGATTTCACGCGGCGTCAGCCGGTGACGTCGCGCGACGAGCTCGGCGTGCTCACCGAGTCGTTCAACACGATGACCGGCCAGCTCGCCGACGCGCATGCTCGCAACGAGGAATCACGCCACGCGATCGAGACGACGCGCGCCTACCTCGAGAGCATCCTCGGCAACCTGTCGGCCGGCGTGCTCGCGTTCGACGATCGCCATCGGCTGCGTACCGCGAACCCGAGCGCGAGCGTGATCCTGCAGCAGCCGCTGACCGAGCTCTCCGGCGTCGCGCTGCCCGAATGGGGGCGCAAGCTGCCCGCGCTCGCGCCGTTCGCCGAGCTCGTCGCCGAGGGCTTCCGCGGCGCGCGCGAGGGACAGTGGCAGCGGGAGGCGCCGATCGGCGTCGCGAACCTGTCGCGGACGCTCCTGATGCGCGGGTCGCGACTTCCGGGCGCGCCGCACGGCTACGTGGTGGTGTTCGACGACGTTTCCGAGCTGGTGCAGGCGCAGCGCGATGCCGCGTGGGCGGAGGTCGCGCGGCGCCTCGCGCACGAGATCAAGAACCCGCTGACGCCGATCCAGCTGTCCGCCGAGCGGCTCGCCGTCAAGCTCGAGCCCCGCCTGGAGGGCGCGGATGCCGAGGCGCTGAGGCGCGGCACGCAGACGATAGTCAACCAGGTGACCGCGATGAAGCATATGGTGGACGACTTCGCGGTGTATGCGCGCCAGCCGCGTCCCGGACAGATGCAGCCGGTCGATCTGGGAGCCCTATTGCTGGATGTGCTCGCCCTGTACGACAATCTGCGACCCCACGTCGTCCTCCACCTTCCCCCCGCCCCGGTCGTCATCCAGGGCGAACCGACCCGCCTGCGCCAGGTGCTGCACAACCTCCTGCAGAATGCGATCGACGCGCAAGCCGAGCGCGCCGATCCCTCCTACGTCATCGGCATCGACGTGAAGGACGGCATGGCGGAGCTCGCCGTTGCCGACAACGGGCCGGGCTTCCCCGCCGACGTGATCGACCATGCCTTCGAGCCGTACGTGACGACCAAGACCAAGGGCACGGGCCTCGGGCTCGCGATCGTGCGCAAGATCGTCGACGAGCACGCCGGCCGCGTGTTCATCGCCAACCTCGCGCCGCTCGGCGCGCGCGTCACCGTCGCGTTGCCGCTGGCGGCGCGCGCATGAGCGGCGGGGACCTCCGGTGAGCGTGCACGGGCGCGAGATCCTGGTCGTCGACGACGAGGTCGGCATCCGCGAGCTCCTGTCGGAGATCCTGCAGGACGAGGGCTACCGCGTCGCCGTCGCCGAGAACGCCCACGAGGCGCGCGCCTACCGTGCGCGCCTGCAGCCGGCGCTGGTGCTGCTCGACATTTGGATGCCCGACACCGACGGCGTGACGCTGCTGCGCGAATGGGGCTCGTCGGGCCAGCTGACGATGCCGGTGGTGATGATGTCCGGCCACGGCACGATCGAGACCGCCGTCGAGGCGACGCGCATCGGCGCGTTCGACTTCCTCGAGAAGCCGATCGGCCTCGCCAAGCTCCTCGGCACGATCACGCGCGCGCTCAAGAGCGCCGCGGCGCGCGAGCCGCGGCGCGTGTCGCTCGCCGCGCTCGGCACCAGCGCCCCGGTGCGCGAGGCGGAGCACGCGCTCGAGACGCTCCTCGCCGCGCGGCGGCCGATCCTCATCCTGGGCGAGCCCGGCACCGGGCACGACGTCGCCGCGCAGGCGCTCCGCACCGCCGACGCGCCGTGGGTCGCGCTCGCCGACGGCACACGCCTCGCCGCGAATCCCGCGGCGCTGATCGAGGAAGCGCACGAGGGGACGCTCTACTGCGCCGAGATCGGCCAGTACACGAAGGCCGAGCAGAAAGGCCTCGCGTTCCTGGTCGGGAAGCTCGAGCGACACGCCATCACGCTCGCCGCCACGTCGTCGGAAGCGCTCGGCGCGCTCGCGGCCGAAGGCAAGTTCGACGCGGCGCTCCTGTCCGCGCTGTCGGCCGGCGCGGTGATGCTGCCGCCGCTGCGCGCCAGGCGCGAGGACATCCCGCCGCTGATCGAGCGGCTGTGGCGCGCGGGCGGCACCGGCGAGCCGCTGCTCGCGACGCTGCAGCCGTCGACGCTCGCGACGCTCGCCAACGCGCACTGGCCCGGCAACCTCGACCAGCTCGCGAGCGTCGTGTCGAACCTCAAGCTCCTGCGCGGCGACATCGGGGCCGACCACGCGAAGCGGCTGATCGGGGAGACGGCGGCGGCGACCGGCAGCGGCCCGGTCGCGCCCGAGCTCACCGCGCGCTTCTTCGACCTGCCGCTGCGCGAGGCGCGCGAGGCGTTCGAGCGCATCTACTTCGAGCAGCTGCTCGGCCGCGAGCAGAGCAATATGAGCCGCGTCGCCGAGCGCGCCGGGCTCGAGCGCACGCACCTCTACCGCAAGCTGAAGCAGCTCAACATCCGCTTCGCGCGCCGCGGCGACGACCCGACGCCGGGGTAGCCCCGGCAGCGCCGACCGGCCCTCGCGCCCGTTTCCCGATGAAGGCCACTGCGACGCGCGGCGTCCGCCAGCCGATGGGCATGCTGATGCTCGGGGCGATGGGCGTCGTGTTCGGCGACATCGGCACCTCGCCGCTGTACACGATGCGCGAAGTGTTCAGCGCCCAGCACGGCGTCGAGCTCGTGCCGGCGAACGTGCTGGGCCTGCTGTCGGTCGTGTTCTGGTCGCTGATCATCATCGTCACGCTCAAGTACGTGACGCTGATCATGCGAGCCGACAATCGCGGCGAGGGCGGCATCCTCGCGCTCACCGCGCTCGTGTCCGGCCGCCTGACGCGCGAGAGCCGCCTGCGCTGGTGGCTCGTGGGCCTCGGCATCTTCGGCGCGGCGATGTTCTTCGGCGACGCGATGATCACTCCCGCCGTGTCGGTGCTCGGCGCCGTCGAGGGCCTCGAGGTGATGACGCCGGCGCTCAAGCCGTTCATCGTGCCGCTCGCGCTGGTGATCCTGGTCGCGCTGTTCGCGATCCAGCGCCGCGGCACCGGATCGGTCGGCGCGTTGTTCGGCCCGATCTGCGCCCTCTGGTTCGTCGCGCTGGCGCTGCTCGGCGCGAACCAGCTGGTCGCCGACCCGACGGTGCTGAAGGCGCTGTGGCCGGGGTGGGCGCTCGAGTTCATCGTGGCCAAGCCGCTGGTGGCCTTCCTGTCGCTCGGCGCGGTGGTGCTCGCCGTGACGGGCACCGAGGCGCTCTACGCCGACATGGGTCACTTCGGCGCGACGCCCATCCGGCGCGCGTGGCTCCTGTTCGTCCTTCCGGCACTGGTGCTGAACTACTTTGGCCAGGGGGCGCTCCTGCTCGCCAATCCGAAGGCGATCGCCAACCCGTTCTACCTTCTCGCGCCGCCCTGGGCGCTGATCCCGCTGGTGATCCTGGCCACCGCGGCGGCGGTCATTGCGTCGCAGGCGGTCATCTCGGGCGCGTTCTCGATCACGCGCGCGGCGGTGCAGATGGGCTACTGCCCGCGCATCGCCATCCGCCACACGTCCGAGAAGACGATCGGCCAGATCTACGTGCCGTTCATCAACTGGACGCTCCTGATCGCGGTGGCGCTCTTGGTCGTCGGCTTCCAAGGGTCGAGCGCGCTGGCCGGCGCGTATGGCATCGCGGTGACGATGTCGATGCTGATCGACTCGATCCTGATCTATTTCGTCATGCGGCGCATGTGGCGCTGGCCCAGCTATGTCGCGCTCGCGATCGCCGTCCCGCTCGTGCTGATCGACGCGGCGTTCCTCGCGTCGAACTCGCTCAAGATCCCCGATGGCGGGTGGTTCCCGCTCTTGATCGGCGGGGTCGTGTTCACGCTGCTCACCACCTGGAAGCGCGGCCGCAAGGTGCTGTTCGACCGGCTCTCGGAGGACGCGCTGCCGCTCAAGGAGTTCATCCAGTCGATCGAGCTCGCGCCGCCGGTGCGCGTCGAGGGCACCGCGGTGTTCCTGACCTCGACGCCCGACCGCGTCCCGCACGCGCTGCTGCACAACCTCAAGCACAACAAGGTATTGCACGAGCGCGTCGTGTTCCTTACCGTCGTGACGCGCGAGATCCCGTTCGTCGCGCTCGACGAGCGCATCGAGATCGAGGAGCTGGGCTGCGACTTCTACCGGATGCTCTGCCACTACGGCTTCAAGGAGGAGCCGGACGTGCCGGACCTCCTCGAGCAGGCCGGGCGCACCGGCTTCCCGTTCGAGATGATGGAGACGTCGTTCTTCGTGTCTCGTGAGACGCTGATCGCCTCGGTGCGTCCGGGGATGGCGCGCTGGCGCGAGCGGCTCTTCAGCTCGATGTCGAAGAACGCGGTCAAGGCGAGCGACTTCTTCCACGTCCCGGCGAACCGCGTCGTCGAGCTCGGCACGCAGGTGGAGCTGTAGGGCGCCTGCCCAAGAAAAACGCCGGCGCGAGGCCGGCGTTTCAGGGGGGCGCGGCGGTTCAGGCCGCGAAAGCGAACGCCCCGCGCATCTGCTTCAGCGCCTTGCTCTCGATCTGGCGGATGCGTTCCGCGGAGACGCCGTACTCGTCGGCGAGCTCCTGCAGCGTCGCGGGATCGGCCTCCTTGAGCCAGCGCGCCTCGATGATGCGGCGGCTCCGCGCGTCGAGCTTGTTGAGCGCGCGCCTGAGGCCGTCGGTCCTGTTCTGCTCGGTCTGCTTGCGCTCAAGGATCTGCGCGGGCTCGTCCTCGCTGTCCGTCAGCCAGGCGATCGGCGCGTAGCTGTGCTCGTCGTCGTCGGACGGCGCCGGGTCGATCGCGACGTCGCGCCCGGACAGCCGCGTCTCCATCTCGACCACTTCCTCGGGCTTGACGTTGAGCTCGCGCGCGATCGTCGCCGCCTGCTCGCGCGTGAGCGCGTGCGCCGAGGTCTTCATGCTCCGAAGGTTGAAGAACAGCTTGCGCTGCGCCTTGGTCGTCGCGACCTTGACCAGGCGCCAGTTGCGCAGGATGTACTCGTGCATCTCGGCCTTGATCCAGTGCAGCGCGAACGACACCAGCCGCACGCCGCGCTCGGGGTCGAAGCGGCGCACGGCCTTCATCAGGCCCACGTTGCCTTCCTGGATCAGGTCGCCTTGCGGCAGCCCGTAGCCAAGGTAGTTGCGCGAGATCGCCACGACGAGCCGCAGGTGCGACAGCACGAGCTGCCGGGCGGCCCCGACATCCTCGGCATCGCGCCAACGGCGCGCGAGCTCGCCCTCCTGCTCGGCGGTGAGCAGGGGGAATCGATTCACCGCCTGGATGTAATGGTCCAGACTCCCCAGCGAAGCGGGGGTCGGGAACGCCAGCGCGGAACCGGTCATCTGACACTCCTCTCGTCCGGGGGCCGGGGGACCCGACGGGATCCTCCTGTCCGGCACCCATTTTAGCAGTCGGGCAGTAAGAGTGCTAAGCGTGGGGAAAAGTTCCCGACTAATCCAGTCGGATATGACCGGCAGCGGCCTTTCAGCCTCGGCCGGCGACGGGGCGCGACGAAAGGTCCCGGGTGGCGAGCCACGCACCCGCGAATCCCAGCGCGGCCCCGGCCAGGACCGCGATTGCCGCCCAGCGAAGCGCCGGCAGGGGCGAGAGGTCGGGGACTGCCGGGAACATCGGGCGCAGGATCCGGCCAAGGCCGACGATTGCCAGCGTCGCGATGCCCGCCGCCCCGGTGCCTGCGGCCGCGCCTTGCAGGAGCCCGTGGGCGACGTACGGCCGGGCCACCCAGCCCCGTGTCGCGCCGAGCAGCGTCGCGACCGCGATCGCCCGCCGGTGCGTTAGGGCCTGCAGGCGGGCCGCGGCGAAGGTCGCGGCGACCACCGCCACCGCCATCAGCGCGCCAAGGAGCGCGCCCACCCACCGGACCGAACGGGCGAGCGCCTCGAGCCGCGCCACCCAGGTGACGTCTGACTGGACCGCACGAACGCCGGGCAGCGACCGGATCCGACCCGCCACGGCAGCCGCGGTTCCAGGATCCGCGTCCGCGAGCGTGGCGACCAGGGTGTCGGGCAGCGGATTGGCGTCGAGGCCGGCGACGAGGTCGCCCATCCCCTCGACGGCGGCGAGCTGCGCGAGCGCCGCGTCGCGCGGGATGAACCGGAACCCCGTCACGGCGGGCAGGTCGCGCAAGGCGCGCTCGACGGACTCGCGCTCCTTCGCGCCGGTGGCGGCGGACAGGAAGATCGACACGGTGGGCTTGGCATCGATGCGCGCCACCGCCGCGAGCGCACCCTCGGCGACCGCTGCCGCGAACAGCGGCAGCGCGAGCGCGGTGGCCAGCGCGACGACGACGAGCAGCGACAGCACCGGCGTGGCGCCGGCGATCAGCCACGCCTGGCGAAACGCCCCGGCCCATGCGCGCAGCGCCTTCATGGGCGCTACCCCGTCCCGTCGCCGACGACGCGGCCGCGCTCCAGCGCGATCCGGCGCCCCGCGTGGCGCGCCATCACGCCCGCGTCGTGCGTCGCGATCATCACGGTGACGCCGACCGCATGGAAGTCGCGGAACAGCGCGAGCACGACGTCGGCCGCGTCCGCGTCGAGGCCGGCCGTGGGCTCGTCGGCGAGCAAGGCGGACGGACGATGCACGATCGCGCGCGCGATCGCGACGCGCTGCTGCTCACCGCCCGAGAGGCCGGGCGGGCGCGCGCGCTCGCGCCCCGCGAGCCCCACCTTGTCGAGCGCCGCGCGCACGCGCCGCGCTGCGTCGCCGCGCTCGACGCCGGCGATGTCGAGCGGCAGCCGCACGTTGTCGCCGACGCTGCGGTCGTCGAGCAGCGCGACCTCGGGCATCACCAGGCCCAGGTTGCGCCGCAGCCACGGCAGCGCGCGCGCGGACAGCCGCCCGACGTTCTGCTGGTTGACGAGCACCGTGCCTTGCGTGGGGCGCTCGATGCCCGCGACGAGCTTCAGCACCGTGCTCTTGCCTGCGCCCGACGGCCCGGTCAGGTAGGCGAACGTGCCGCCGTCGAGCGAGAAGCTCGCGTCGACGAGCGCTTCGTGCCCGCCCGGGTAGCGCTTGGTGACACCGGCGAAGCGGATCGTCGCCGACACGCCTGCGGTCAGTCCTGCGCCGGCAGCAGCGCGTCGACGAACTCCGACGCGACGAATGGGCGCAGGTCGTCGACGCCTTCGCCGACGCCGACGAACGCGAGCGGCACCGGATGCTCGCGTGCGATCGCCGCGACGACGCCGCCCTTCGCGCTGCCGTCCAGCTTGGTCAGCACCAGGCCGGTCAGCGGCGCGGCGCGGTGGAACGCGGCGACCTGCGCGAGGGCGTTCTGTCCGGTGTTCGCGTCGAGCACGAGCAGCACCGCATGCGGCGCGCCCGCCTGCGCTTTCGCGATGACGCGACGGACCTTCGCGAGCTCGTCCATCAGGTTCGCCTGCGTTGGCAGCCGTCCCGCCGTGTCGGCCAGCACGACGTCGATGCCGCGCGCGGTCGCCGCGCCGACGGCGTCGAACGCGACCGCGGCCGGATCGCCGCCCGCCTGCGCGATCACGGCGACGTTGTTGCGCTCGCCCCACACGGCGAGCTGCTCGCGCGCCGCGGCGCGGAACGTGTCGCCGGCGGCGAGCAGCACCGAGTGGCCCTGCTGCTGCAGCCACTTCGCGAGCTTGCCGATCGACGTCGTCTTGCCGGCGCCGTTGACGCCCGCGATCATGATGACGAACGGCCGCTCCGGGCCGATCGCGAACGGCTTCTCGAGCGGCGCGAGCAGCGCGACCAGCGCTTCGCGGAGCAGCGCGCGCGCATCGGCGTCCGCGCCGGCGCGGCGGTAGCGCTGCTTCAGGTCGTCGATCAGGTACGCCGTCGCGGCGACGCCCACATCGGCGCCGAGCAGCGCGGACTCCAGCTCCTCGAGCGCCTCGTCGTCGAGCGCGCGGCGGCGGAACACGCCGGTGAGCGCGCCGGCGAGCCGCTCGCGCGAGGCGGCGAGGCCGCCGGACAGCCGCTCGGTCCACGAGCGCTTCGGTGCCGCATCCTCGGTCTTGCGCTTGAACAGGTCGAACATCGGACCGCCCCGAATCGCTGATCTAGAATTCTACCCGCGCGCCTCGCGCGCACCGACCGCCGATGCCCGTTCCCACGAACAATCGCGTGCGCATCATCGGCGGGCGCCATCGCGGCCGCGCGCTGCGCTTCCCCGGCGTGCCGGGACTGCGTCCGACCCCCGATCGCGTGCGCGAGACGCTGTTCAACTGGCTCGGCCAGGACCTGACCGGCCGCACGACGCTCGAGCCCTACGCGGGCACTGGCGCGATGTCGCTCGAAGCGCTGTCGCGCGGCGCGGCGCTCGCCGTCGCCGTCGACAGCGATGCTGCGCTCGTGCGCTCGCTCGCGGACAACGCGCGGCTGCTGCGCGAGGAGGCGCTCGAGGCCCATCGCGGCGACGCCCGCGTCTGGCTCGAGCGCGAAACGCGAGCGTTCGACGTCGTCTTCCTCGACCCGCCGTTCGACGCGGATCCCTGGCCGTGGCTGCTGCCGGCCGCGGCGGCGCGGCTCGCGCCCGGCGGGGTGATCTACGCCGAGGCGCGCCGTCCGCTCGCCGCCCCTGCCGGCCTCGCGGTCATCCGGGAGGGGCGCGCGGGACAGGTGCATTATCATCTGCTCGCGCCATGCTGACCGTCGTCTACCCCGGCACGTTCGACCCGTTCACGCGCGGGCACGAGGACCTCGTGCGCCGTGCGGCGCGACTGTTCGACCGCGTCGTCGTCGGCATCGCGGCGAGCGAGGCCAAGAAGCCGATGTTCACGCTCGACGAGCGCATCGACATGGCGCGCGAGGTGCTCGCCGACCTGCCCAACGCGAAGGTCACCGGCTTTTCGTCGCTCCTGATGGCGTTCGTGCACGAGCAGGGCGCCCGCGCGGTGCTGCGGGGCCTGCGCGCGGTCTCGGACTTCGAGTACGAGTTCCAGATGGCGGGAATGAACCGGCGGCTGTGGCCCGAGGTCGAAACGCTGTTCCTGACCCCGTCGGAGCAGTACATGTTCGTCTCGGCCACGATCGTGCGCGAGGTCGCCCGCTTCGGCGGCGACATCGCGAGCTTCGTGCATCCGGCCGTCGCCGCGCGCCTGCGGGCCCGCGCGGCCGAGCCGGAATGAGCGCGGGCGCGCCATGGCGTTGATCATCACCGACGAGTGCATCAACTGCGACGTCTGCGAGCCCGAGTGCCCGAACGACGCGATCTCGCAGGGCGTCGAGATCTACGTGATCGACCCGGTGCGCTGCACCGAGTGCGTGGGCCACTACGACGTGCCGCAGTGCCGCGAGGTGTGCCCGGTCGACTGCATCCCGGTCGATCCGGCGCACGTCGAGTCGAACGCGCAGCTCACGCTCAAGTACCAGGGACTGATGAAGGCGAAGGCAAAGGCGGCGATAGGCGATGGGCGATAGGCGATAGGGGCCGGGGAGCGCCGCGATCGCTCGTCCTCGCGGCGGACAGCGGCCGGGCAGCGGTTCCCTATCGCCTATCGCCCATCGCCCGTTTCACGCGGCATTCGCCGCGAGCGGCAGCTCGTCGCTGCGGACCAGGGTCTCCACCGCGGCGACGCGCGCGTCGAGCGAGCGCGCCTGCGCCTCGAGCGCCTCGGCCTGGGCCACCAGCTCGGCCACGCGCTCCTCGAGCTCGTCGGAAGCGCGGTGGATGCGCTTGATGCTCTCGAGCCGGCGCTTGAGCTGCATCTGGTGCTCGCGCACCTGGGTCTCGAGGGGCGACATCACCGACTTGAGCCAGGCCTCGACGTCGCGGTTCGCGATGTCGTAGAGGTGGCGCACGCGCGAGGCGACGGTCTCGAAGAAGCGGCGCATCAGCGGGAACTTGGCCTTGCTCGCCATGTTCCACAGCGTGTTGATGTGCGTCTGGTAGGCGCGCTCGAGCCGCTCGACCTCCTTGCCGTACTTGAGCATCGAGAACGGCGGCGGCGTGAAGAGCTCGAGGCTGTGCTCCTTGGCGAAGCGCGCGTACATCGCGTTCATCATCTCGTGAATCTCGCCGGACTTGCGGCCGGCGGCGTCGAGCTCGGCCCGGATCTGCGCGAAGAAGTCGTTCATCGCGCCGCGCACGCCCTTGGTGAACAGGCTGGCCTCGATCGCGCGGCGCGTGCGGCCGGCGTTGGCGCGCAGCGCCTCGAGCCCGATCAGGTCGTAGAGCTCGGTGGTCTGCTGCGTGAACACGTTGCGCAGCGCCGAGTAGCGCGACAGCCCGCGCTCGAACGAGCTCTTCTCGTCACGCACGCGCTGCATCATGTGCTCGACGACGTCCTGGTTCTTGCCGCGCAGCGCGCGGAGCTCGGCGAGCTGCTCGGCGATGCCGGCGGCGCGCGCGCCGAGAATCGACTTGACGCCAGCGGTCATCGAGCGCACCTCGGCGATCGCCGCGGCGCCCACGATGTCGCGCTTGGCCGGCACGAGGTTGCCGGACAGCGCGGCCTCGAGCCGCGGCAGCCGGCTCCTCGCGAGCAGCGCATCGTCGCCGTTGACCTTCGCGAGCAGCGCCTTCTGCGCCGACACCGGGAACACCTGGTCGACCGGCACGGCGAGCGTGTCCGCGCTCGCGCGCACCTGGCGCGCGATCTCGAACTCGACCTCGGCGGGCGAGCGCATGTCGTCCCACAGGCCGTCGATCTTGTTGAGGATCACGAGGCGGCCCGAGCGCGTGGTCGGGTCCGCGCCGGCGAGGTGGTCCTTCCAGACCTCGAGGTCGGTCTTGGTGACGCCGGAGTCGGCCGCGAGGATGAACAGCACCGCGTGCGCGGAGGGCAGCAGCGAAAGCGTGAGCTCCGGCTCGGTGCCGATCGCGTTGAGGCCGGGCGTGTCGAGGATGACCAGCCCCTGCTTCAGGAGCGGGTGCGGGAAGTTGACGACCGCATGGCGCCAGCACGGGATGTCGACATTGCCTTCGTCGCGGTGCTCGAACGAGGCGATGAGGTCCTCGTCGTGGAGCCCGTAGCGGCGCGCGAGCGCCACCGGGACGCGCTTGACCTGCGACACGCGCCCGAGCGCCTCGCTCATGCGTTCGGCCGAGGCCAGGTCGAGCGGCAGCGTGACCCACTCGTCCGCGTAGTTCTTGAGCTCGGAGACCGTGCCGTCCTTCAGACGCGTCTCGATCGGCAGCAGGCGGATCGACGGCGGGCGCGACGCGTCGTGCAGGATCTCGGTGGGGCACATCGTCGTGCGCCCGGCGGCGGACGGCAGCAGCCGCGCGCCGAAGTCGGCGAAGAAGATCGCGTTGATGAGCTCCGACTTGCCGCGCGAGAACTCGGCGACGAACGCGACGACGAGCTTGTCCTGGTGAAGGCGCTCGAGGAGCTGCTGCACGCGCAGGTCCACCTGCGCGTCGGCCAGGTCCTGGTCGGCGAGCCACGCGTGCAGCGCGGAGACGCCCGCGGACAGGCGTCGGCGCCAGTCCCCGTAGGCTTCGAAGCGCGCGGCAAGCTCGCGAGCGTGCATCCTCCAGCCCTCCCCGGCGGAGCGCCGGCCCGGTCGGCGGGCGGCGACTGTATCACACAGCTTGGAAGCACGAGTTATGCCCGGGGGGACGAACGGCGGCGCGAGCGATGCCGCCCGCGCCCTGCTGCGGGGTTCATCGCTGGCAGGTGGGGCAATAGAAAGTCGAGCGCTGTCCCTGGCGGGTCGCCCGGATCGGGGTGCCGCACACGCGGCACGGCTTCCCGTCGCGGCCGTAGACGAAATAGCGGAGCTGGAATTCGCCGGCGACGCCGGCGCTGTCGACGTAGTCGCGCAGCGTGCTGCCGCCCTTGGCGATCGCCGCGGCCAGCGTGGCCCGCACCGCGTCGACCAGGGCCGCCAGGCGGACGCGCGATAGGCGGCCAGCGGCGCGGGTCGGCCGGATGCCGGCCCGGAACAGCGCCTCGCTCGCGTAGATGTTGCCCACGCCGACGACGATCCGGTTGTCCATCAGTGCGAGCTTGATGGCCACGCGCCGGCCGCGCGCGGCCCGGTGGAAGGCGTCGGCGTTGAAGTCGGGCGTGAACGGCTCCGCTCCCAGGGACGCAAGCAACGGGTGCGTGGCGGCGTCGCCCGGGATCCACAGGAACGTGCCGAAGCGGCGCGGGTCGCGGAAGCGCAGCGTCGCCCCGTCGTCGAACACGATGTCGACATGCTCGTGCGGCACGCGCTCGGGTGCCCGGCGCAGCACGCGCAGGCTTCCGGTCATCCCGAGGTGAACCAGCAGCGTGTCGAAGCCGCCGTCGGACGGCCTCGCGCGGGGCGAAGCGGTGCGGCCGCGAGAGCGAGGCGGTGCCGGGTCCTCGCCGCGCGGCGCCCACCGGAAGAGCAAGTACTTGCTGCGGCGGTCGACGCCGATCAGCTCGCGGCCCTGCAGCTCGCGCTCGAGGTCGTCCGGAACCGGCCAGCGCAAGCGCCGGTCGTACACATGGACAGCGGCGACGCGACGGCCGACCAGGGCGGGCGCGACGCCGCGACGGGTGGTTTCGACCTCGGGAAGCTCGGGCACGGGCGTGACGCGGCACCGGCGACAAGGGTGTCGCGTTCGTTTGTTGCGCCGCGGAGGATAGCCTAAGATCGAACGCCCGGCCCCCCGCCCACGCCTGCCCGGAACGCTTCTCGATGTCGATGCTGCCGCCCTTCCGCCGTCCCCTCGTCGCGACGGCGCTCGTGATCGTCCTCGCGCTTCCGATCGTCGCGATCGCGCAGGATGCCGCGCCGCGCGCGGAGCCTCCGGCGACCACCGAGCTCCCCAGCGGGCTGTCCGCCGACCTGTTCTACCGGCTGCTGCTCGCGGACATCGCGCTGCAGCGGGGCGACGCGGCCGTGGCGGCGCGGGCCTACCTGGACGTCGCGCGCGAGCTCAAGGACGTGCGCCTCGCGAGACGCGCGACCGAAATCGCCTACGCCACGCGCCAGCGCAACCTCACCGAATCGGCGGCGCGGTACTGGGCGCAACTCGCGCCCGACGCCGAGCGACCGCGCCAGATCCTGTCGGCGCTGGCGTCGGGAGGTCCGCAACCCCGCGAGCGCGATCCCGACGCGACGACCGAGGACGACCTCAAGTCGCGGCTCGAGAAGCTGCTCGCCGACCAGGCGCTCACCGGCGGCGGCGTCGCCGACGCGTTCCTGCAGCTCAACCGCGCGTTCGCGCGCCAGAGCGACAAGAACGCCGTGTACGAGATGATCCGCGACCTGGCCGAGCCCTACGCCTCGTCGCCGGAAGCGCACTTCGCCGTCGCGCTCGCCGCGATCAACGCCGGCCCGAACGAGCCGGCGATGATCCAGGTCGCGCTGGAGCGCGTCGACCGCGCGCTCGGCCTCAAGCCTGACTGGGAGCGCGCGGCGCTGCTCAAGGCCGAGGTCCTCGGCAAGCGCAGCAACGACGAGGCGATCGCCTGGCTCCGCACGTTCGTCCAGGCCCAGCCCGGCGCTCGCGCGGCGCGCGGCGCGCTCGCGCAGTTCTACGTCGAGCAGAAGCGCCTGCCCGAGGCGCGAGCGATCTTCCAGTCGCTCGCCGCCGAGGAGCCGCAGACGCGCGAGTACGCGATGGGCGTGGCGATCCTCTCCTACCAGATGAAGGACTACGCGGCCGCCGAAGCGCAGTTCGGCAAGCTTGTCGGCAAGGACGACGACGGCAGCGCCCAGCTCTACCTCGCGCAGATCGCCGAGGAGCAGAAGCGCTACGAGGACGCGCTCGTGCGCTACAAGGCGGTCACCGAGGGCGAGCGCGCCTGGATCGCGAAGCTCCGCGTGGCCGCGATGCTCGGCAAGCTCAACCGCGTCGACGAGGGCCGCCGCTGGCTCGCGGACCTTCCCGCGGTCACCATCGAGCAGCGCATCCAGGTGCGGCAGGCCGAGGCGTCGCTGCTGCGCGAGTCGGGCGATGTCCAGGGTGCGTACGCGGTGCTCGAAAACGCGCTGGTCGAGCATCCGGAGGCGCCGGACCTGCTCTACGACCTCGCGATGGTCGCCGAGAAGGTCGGCCGCATCGACGAGGCGGAGTCGCGCCTGCGGCGCCTCATCGAGCTCAAGCCGGACGACGCGCAGTCGCTCAACGCGCTGGGCTACACGCTCGTCGACCGCACCGGCCGCGCCGAGGAAGGCCGCGCGCTGATCGAGAAGGCGCTGAAGCTCTCGCCCGACGACCCGTTCATCCTCGACAGCATGGGCTGGGCGCTCTACAAGCTCGGCCGCTACGACGAAGCCGAGACCTTCCTGCGGCGCGCGTTCTCCGGACGCCCCGACGCCGAGATCGCCGCGCACCTGGGCGAGGTCCTGTGGCAGAAGGGCGAGCGCGACCGCGCGAAGGAGCTGTGGGCCGCGCAGCTCAAGGAAGCGCCCGACCATCCGGTGCTGCTCGAGACGGTCCGCCGTTTGTCGCGCTAGCCGGCCTTGGTCCGACACGCCGCGCTCGTTGCCTGCGCGCTCGCGCTGGGCGCGTGCGCGACGGTTCGTTCCCCCGCCCCCGAGCCCTCGTCCCAGGCGGTCGCCGATGCCCCGTTCGACGTGAGCGGTCGGCTGTCGGCGCGCCGCGGCAGCGACGGCGCGGCCGCGCATTTCGACTGGACGCACGTGCCCGGCCGCGACGAGATCGCGCTCGCCACGCCGATGGGCACGACGCTCGCGCGCCTGTCGCGCGATGCGGACGGTGCGACGCTCGAGCGGCCCGACCGGCCGCCCGAGCGCGCGCGCGACGCCGCGTCGCTCGCCGATCGCGCGCTCGCGTTCCCGCTGCCGGTCGAGAGCCTCGCGTGGTGGATCCGCGCCGTGCCGCATCCGGCGAGCCCGCACGCCGTCGAGCGCGACGCGCTCGGGCGCACGACGCTCTTGCGCCAAGACGGCTGGTCGGTGAGCTACGCGTACACGGACGGCGTGCCGCGGCCGCAGCGGCTCGTGGCGACCTACCCGGACCTCGAGGTTCGCGTCGTGATCGACGCCTGGCGGTGAGCGCGCTCCAGCGCGCCGTCGTGCCGGCGCCGGCGAAGGTCAACCTGTTCCTGCACGTGACCGGCCGGCGCGCCGACGGCTACCACACGCTCGAGTCGCTGTTCACGCTGGTCGATCTCGCCGACACGATCGCGCTCGCCGTGCGTCGCGACGGCGCGATCGTGCGCGAGCGCGAGGTGCCCGGCGTTTCGGCCGACGACGACCTGACGTTGCGCGCGGCGCGCGCGCTGCGCGAGGCGACCGGCGCGCGCGAGGGCGTGTCGATCGCGCTCGACAAGGCGATCCCGCTCGGCGCGGGCCTGGGCGGCGGCAGCTCGGACGCAGCGTCGGTGCTGCTGGCGCTCAACCGACTCTGGGGAACCGCGCTCCGCCGAGACGAGTTGGCCAGCATCGCGGCCACGCTCGGCGCCGACGTGCCGTTCTTCGTGTTCGGCGAAACCGCGCTCGCGCGCGGCATTGGCGAAGCGCTGACCGCGATGACCGCGCCGCCGTCGTTTCTGGTGCTCGCGTTTCCCGACGCGCAGGTCCTCACCGCGTCGATTTTCGCGGCGCCGGAATTGACACGGTCGACAGCGTCGGCGAAAATAGACGTCTTTTCCGAGAGTTACGGCCGGAACGACCTGTCGGGCGCCTGTTGCGCCCGGTATCCGGCGGTGGCGCAGGCGCTCGCCGCATTGCAGCGGGCGTCGCCGCAGGCGCGGATGACCGGCTCGGGCGCGTGCGTGTTCGCGCCCTTCGCGCGCGAGCGCGACGCGCTGGCCGCCGCCGCCGCGCTTCCCGCCGGGCTGTCGTCCCGCGTCGTGCGTACGCTGCCGCGGCATCCGCTCGCCGCTTTCGCGTAAAGTCTCGGGTGAAGACAACGGGGATCCAGCGGTCCCCGCGCGCGACGATCCCGCGTTGGGGTCGGCGCGCCGGTTTCCGCTGGGGAGTCGCCAAGCTGGTTAAGGCACCGGATTTTGATTCCGGCATTCGAGGGTTCGAATCCTTCCTCCCCAGCCACGTAGACGCGTCGGGCAGGCCGCCGGAAGGCCGGCGACCTGCCCGCGTCGTTTCGAGTGACGTGATCGACCTGCATCGAGCCGTCCCCTAGCGACCATGGCCTACGAACGGATGCGGGTGTTCACCGGCAACGCGAACCCGAAGCTCGCGGAGGCGGTGTGCCGCCACCTGAACCTGAGCCTCGGGCGCGCGGTGGTCGGCAAGTTCTCGGACGGCGAGGTGATGGTCGAGCTGCTCGAGAACGTGCGCGGACGCGACGTGTTCGTGCTGCAGTCGACCTGCCAGCCGACCAACGACAACCTGATGGAAGTGATGGTGATGGTCGACGCGCTGAAGCGCGCCTCGGCCACGCGCATCACCGCGGCCATCCCCTACTTCGGCTATGCGCGCCAGGACCGTCGCCCGCGCTCGGCGCGCGTCGCGATCAGCGCGAAGGTCGTCGCCGACATGCTCACGACCGTCGGCGTCGACCGCGTGATGGTGATGGACCTGCACGCGGACCAGATCCAGGGCTTCTTCAACATCCCGGTCGACAACGTCTACGCGACGCCGATCCTGCTCGGCGACCTGTGGAAGCAGAACTTCGACAACCTGCTGATCGTGTCGCCCGACGTCGGCGGCGTCGTGCGCGCCCGCGCCATCGCCAAGCGCCTCGACTCCGACCTCGCGATCATCGACAAGCGGCGGCCGAAGGCGAACGTCGCCGAGGTGATGAACATCATCGGAGACGTCGAGGACCGCAGCTGCGTGATCATGGACGACATCGTCGATACGGCGAATACGCTGTGCAAGGCGGCGACCGCGCTCAAGGAGCACGGCGCCCGCAAGGTCGTCGCGTACTGCACGCACCCGGTGCTTTCGGGCGGCGCGGTGGCGCGCATCGCGTCCTCCGACATGGACGAGATCGTCGTCACCGACACGATCCCGCTGACCGACGAGGCGCGCGCCTGCCCGCGCATCCGACAGCTCTCGTGCGCGCAGCTGATCGCCGAGACGATCACGCGGATCAGCAACGAGGAGTCGGTCAGCTCGCTGTTCATCGATTGACCCCGGAACCATCCCCGGGCTCGAAGGCCGTGTCAAAGCGGCCCGATCCCCGAACCTGACGTCGTGTCGGAGGCCCCGTGCCAGAAACCATCGCGCCCGATCTCGCGGGCAAGTCGATCCTCATCACCGGCGCGTCGACCGGCATCGGCGCCGCCGCCGCGCGGGCGTTCGCGCGCCTCGGCTGCAAGGTCGGCATCCACTACAACGCGAGCCGCAACCGCGCCGACGAAGTCGCCGCGGACGTGCGCCTCGCCGGCGGCCAGGCGCACCTGGTGGGCGGCGACTTCACCGACAGCGCCGCGGTGCGGCGCGTGATCGAGGAGGCGGCGGGCGCGCTGGGCGGCATCGACATCCTGATCAACAACGCGGGCGGCCTGGTGCGCCGCGTGCCGATCGCCGAGGTGGACGATGCGTTCTTCGACGAGGTGATCGACCTCAACGTCCGTTCGGTGGTGATGGCGACCGCCGCCGTGACGCCGCACATGCGCCGCGCCGGCCGTGGCAACATCATCAACGTGACCTCGATCGCGGCGCGCAACGGCGGCGGCGCGGGCGCGGCGATGTACGCGTCGGCGAAGGGCTTCGTCAGCACGTTCACGCGCGGCATCGCGAAGGAGCTCGTCAAGGACAACATCCGCGTCAACGCGGTGTCGCCGGGCGTGATCACCACGCCGTTCCACGAGCGCTACTCGACGCCGCAGATGCTCGAGACCTTCAAGGGCACGATCCCGATGGGGCGCCTGGGCACCGCCGACGAGTGTGCAGGCGCGTTCGTCTACCTGGCCTCCGACGCGCTGTCCGGCTATGTCACCGGGCAGATCATCGAGGTGAACGGCGGGCAGTACATGCCGTAGGGCAACGGCGGCGATGGGCGATAGGCGATAGGCGATAGGGAAACCATCGCTCCTCGCGTGACGAGTCCGGACAGCGACGGGCAGGACCGCAGAACGGGTGGGCTGTTCCTATCGCCCATCGCCTATCGCCGCCTTTGTTGCTATAATTCAAGGCTTTCCCGGCCAAGCCGGGGCCACCCGCGGACGACGGCAGGGCGCAAGGCCCGCACCGAAGGCCGCAGACACGAAGAAGGAGTCGCAACGATGGCCAAGATCGAATTCACCGCCTTCCCGCGCACGGGGGGCGAAGGACGCGGCGCGTCGCGGCGCCTGCGCCGCGGCGGCAAGGCCCCCGGCATCCTCTACGGCGGCAGCGCCGAGCCGACCAACATCGAGCTCGACCACAACGCCCTCATGCACGCGCTCAAGAACGAGGCGTTCCACGCGTCGATCCTCACGATGAAGCTCGACGGCGGCGCGCACCCGGTGCTGCTGCGTGACGTGCAGATGCACCCGTACCGCCCACAGGTCCTTCACGTCGACTTCCAGCGCGTCGACGCGAACAAGAAGATCCACATGAAGGTCCCGCTGCACTTCATCAACGGCAGCGAGTCGCCGGCCGTGAAGGCGGACGGCGCCGTCATCAGCCACGTGCTGAACGAGCTCGACGTCTCGTGCCTGCCCAAGGACCTGCCGGAGTTCATCGAGGTCGACCTGTCCGGGCTCGAGACCGCCCACGCGCTCAAGGCCTCCGGCATCAAGCTTCCGCCGGGCGTCGTCGCGCTGACGCACGGGCGCGACCCGGTCGTCGCGACCGCGGTGATCCCGAAGGCCATCGTCGAGACCGAGGAAGAGACCGCTGCCGCCGCCGAAGCCGCGGCTGCCGCGGCGGCCGCCGTTCCGGGCGCCGTCCCTGCGCCGGGCGCGGAAGGCGCGAAGCCTGCCGACGACAAGGCCGGCGACAAGAAGGAAGAGAAGGCCGGCAAGGACAAGGACAAGGACGACAAGAAGAAGAAGTAGCCCGTCAGCCGCCGCGACCAGGCCCGCTGCGCTGTCGAAGCCGGCGGGCCTTTTCGTTGCTGCGCCCCTCTCCACGACCATGGCCGCCCACGCCCCGATCCGCCTCGTCGCCGGCCTCGGCAACCCGGGGAAGAGCTACGAGCGCACGCGCCACAACGCGGGCTACTGGTTCGTCGACGCGCTCGCGCGCGAGCTTGGCACGGGCTTCGTCGCGGAGAAGCGCTTCGCGGGCGAGGTCGCGCGCGACGGCGAGCTGCGCCTGGTGAAGCCGACGACCTACATGAACGAGTCCGGGCGCACGGTCGGCGCGATCGCGCGCTTCCTCGGCATCGCGCCCGCCGAGATCCTCGTGGT
>DATLIR010000051.1:0-6444 GCA_035539315.1 Casimicrobiaceae bacterium | reverse complement strand
GGCGACGTCGTCCACCAGCGGGACGAGCCGCGCGAGGACGGCATCGAGGCTCGCGCCGACCGTGCGCGTGACGCCGCGGATGGCGCGATAGACGTGTCCGGTGACACCTTCGACCGCGCTGCCCGCCGGACCCGCGAGCCGCACCGGCGTTCGCGCCACGCGCGCGTGCAGCGCCTCGACCAGCGCGGTGAGCCCGAGCGTCGCGTCGACGGCCATGCGGCCGATGCCGCGGACGTCGCGCGCATGATTGCGCGTGGCGGTCAGTGCAGCGGCCCCGCCGGCGCCGGCGACACGGCGGGCGGCGCGGGCGACGCGTGGTGGCAGACGATGCGCCAGCCGGTCGGCGTGCGCATGAACACGTTGGTCGCGACCGCGAGGCCGCGCGTTCCGCCGTCGGCGAGCGAGACGTGCTCGATCGCGCTCTGCACCGCGAGGCCGACGGTGTCGATCGCGATCGGCTGCTCGAGCCGGAACTTGAGGCGCGCATCGCCGGCGAAGAGCTGCTCCCACGCGTTGCGGATCGCGTCGTAGCCGACCAATCGCGGGCCGCCCGGGTGCACGCAGACGATCTCCTCGTCGTCGGCCCAGGTCGCCATCATCGCGTCGAGGTCGCGCTGCTCGAACGCGTGGTAGAACGCGCTCGCGGCATCCTGCGGCGTCGTGTAGATCGGGGGTGTGCGGACCTTGGCCATGGCTTCGTTCAGGCGACCGGCATCGTCGAGCGCGCCAGATTGTAGACCAGCTCGGGCGAGAGCTCGCGCATGCAGCGGAAATGCCCGAGCGGGCACTCGCGCTGGAAGCAGGGGCTGCACTCGATGCTGATGCGAGCGATGCGCGCCTGAGGCGAAAGCGGCGGCGTGTAGGCGGGCGACGAGCTGCCGAACAGCGCCACCACGGGCGCGCCCACCGCCGCGGCCGCGTGCATCAGGCCCGAGTCGTTGCTGACGACGACCGCCGCGCCCGACATCAGGTCGATGGCGGTCCCGAGGTCGGTCTTGCCGGTGAGGTCGCGCAGGTGCCGCGCGCTGTCGCCCGCCGCCCCGATCAGCGCATCGGCGGCGAGCCGGTCGTTGGGCGAGCCGAGGATCCAGACGCGCACGTTCTCCTCGAGCAGGCGACGCGCGAGGTCGGCGAAATGCGTCGGCGGCCAGCGCTTCGCCGGCCCGAACTCGGCGCCGGGGCACAGGATCGCGACCGGGCCCTCGCCGCGCAGGCGCAGCGCGCGCATCGCCGCGTCGCGATTCGCGATGTCGGGGACGAGCACCGGCGCAGGCGGCATCGGCACGCGCGTGCCCGGCGGGCCCGCCAGCGCGCAGAAGCGGTCGACCAGCCGCGGCAGCGCCTTGCGGTCGAGCGAGCGCATGTCGTTGAGCAGCAGGTAGCGCGCCTCGCCCGCGTAGCCGACGCGGCGCGGGATGCGCGCCAGGTACGGGATCAGCGCGGACTTCCACGACAGCGGCAGCACGAACGTTCGCGTGTAGTGCTCGCGGCGCAGCTCGGCGGCGAGGCGCCGGCGCGTGCGAAGGTCGAAGCGGCCGTGCGGGATCGGATTCTCGATGATGCGACGCACGCCCCGCATGCGCCGGAACACCGGCGCGCACCACGGCGGCGCGAGAACGTCGATCGACGGATCCTCGTACGGCTCGCGCAGCAGCGACAGCAGCGGCTCGGCCAGGATCGAGTCGCCGACCCAGGACGGAGCCACGATCAGCGTGCTGTCCATGCGCTGCTTCAGGGGCGCCTGCCGCCCCCGCGCTTTCAGTGGCCGCCGGGGCGGGCGCCGCCGACGAGGCGGTAACGCGTGCCGCAGTAGGGGCAGCTCGCCTCGCCGGTCGGCTCGAGGTCCAGGAACACGCGCGGATGCGAGCTCCACAACGGCATGGCGGGGTTGGGGCAGAACGCCGGAAGCGCGCTGGGGTCGACCATCACCGGCTCGCCCGTCGCGGGAGTCGTCGTGCTCATCGCGTCACACCCTCGCGAGCCAGTGCTTCTTCGCGTCGTTGCGCCCGTTCACCGTGTCGAAGAACAGCGCCTGCAGCTTCGCGGTGATCGGACCGCGGGCGCCCGACCCGATCACGCGCTGGTCGTACTCGCGGATCGGCGTGACCTCGGCCGCGGTTCCCGTGAAGAACGCCTCGTCGGCGATGTAGACCTCGTCGCGCGTGATGCGCCGCTGGTAGACCGGGATGTGCAGCTCGTGCGCGAAATCGATGATGGTCGAGCGCGTGATGCCCTCGAGCGCGCCGCCGGACAGGTCCGGCGTGTGCAGCGCGCCGTCGCGCACGATGAAGACGTTCTCGCCGGAGCCCTGGCACAGGAAGCCCTGCGGGTCGAGCAGCATCGCCTCCTCGTAGCCGTCGTGAGTCGCCTCCTGGTTGGCGAGGATCGACACCGGGTAGTTGCCCACCGCCTTCGCCTTGCACATCGTGACGTTGGGATGGTGGTGCGTGTACGACGAGGTCTTGACGCGGATGCCCTTCTCGATCCCGTCGGCGCCGAGGTAGGCGCCCCACGGCCAGGCCGCGATCGCGACGAGCACCGGGTTGGTCTTGGCGGCGACGCCCATCGCGTTGCTGCCGTAGAACACGATCGGCCGGATGTAGCAGGAATCGAGGCCGTTCTTTTTCACGCACGCCTTGTTGGCGGCGTCGATCTCGTCCTTGCTGAACGGGATCTTCATGCCGAAGATCTGCGCCGAGCGGAACAACCGGTCGGTGTGGTCGCGCAGCCGGAAGATTGCCGGACCGTCGACGGTCTTGTAGCAGCGCACGCCCTCGAACACGCCCATGCCGTAGTGCAGCGTGTGGGTCAGGACGTGCGTGGTGGCGTCGCGCCACGGCACCAGCTTGCCGTCGTACCAGATCCAGCCGTCGCGGTCGGCCATCGACATCACGCGTCTCCCCTCCGAGGCGAAACGGCAAGTCTACCGCAGTGCGGCAAGTGACCCGCCGGGGCGCCTTGTGTGTGCGGCGGGGCGAGCGCACCGCCGGGGTCCGACGCCGATGCTGCGGGTAACGGAAGCGGCGAATTCGTCGCTGCCGGTCCCGATCGCGCGCTGGCCAGCGGCACCGCGTCGTCCGCGCGTCGTTGCCCGTAGCGGGCGCCGGCGGCGAGGCCCGGCTCGCGGCTCAACGCACGACGACCACGGCGACGTGGGCCTCGTGCAGGACCTTGTAGGCAACCGACCCGAGCACGGCCCCCCAGGGTCGCAGGCCGTGCGAGCCGATGACGATCTCGTCCACGCAGAGCTTGTCCGCCTGCTCGAGGATGACCTGGGCCGGATCGCCGGTCACGGCGTGCTTCTCGACCTTTGTCGACTCGCCGAACCCACCTGCGCCTTCGTCGAGCACCTTCGTGCTCCTGGCCTCGCGCAGATCCTCAACCGCTTCGCTCGACGACACCGGTCCGACTTCCCAGGCCATCACCGATCGCTCGACGTGCAGCAGGTCGATCGTGCAGCCCGTTTCCTGCGCCCGCCGCGCCGCGTACCGCACCGCGCGCTGCGAGTGCTCCGAACCATCGATGGCAACGAGAATCCTGCCCATGGCGCACCTCCTGCCCCCGGTGCGCGATGCGGCCGACTTCCATGCCCCTTCGCCCGGGGGCTCTCCAAGCCGCTTCATTGTAGAGCCGATTTTCGCGGCGCACGTTGACGCCGGTCAACGCGGACGCGATGGCCGGTAATCACCGTCGTGCCGATTCAACGTTGCCAGGCCGTGCCGAAGACAGCTTTCCAGAGCTCGTCGACGCTGCTCCTTTCGCGTGCGTGGCGTTCCGGATCCACGCGCGCGTGCGGCGCGCCGGTCAGCCGCACCGCGTGCTGCACGCGCCGGTATTCCCGATAGGCATCGGCGACGCGCGCGGCGAGGTCGGTCGGCACGAGCCCCAGCTCGCCGGCGATGTGCAACAGCGCGATGTTGCCGAGGTTGCCGGTGAGGCGCGCGTGGTCGTGCGCGTGCGCGAGCACGAGGAACTGCACGGTGAACTCGATGTCGACCATGCCGCCCGGGTCGTGCTTGAGGTCGAAGAGCTTCGTCGGGTTGGGGTGCCCGGCGTGCATGCGCCTGCGCATGTCGATCACGTCGGCGGCGAGCTTCGCGCGATCGCGCGGCAGCCGCAGGATCGCGTGGCGCTCGGCCTCGAACGCGGCGCCGATCCCGGTATCGCCGGCGCAATGGCGCGCCCGCGTCAGCGCCTGGTGCTCCCAGGTCCACGCGTGCTCGCGCTGGTAGCGCTTGAACGCCGCGAACGACGAGGCGATCAGGCCTTTCGAGCCGTCCGGCCGCAGTCGCAGGTCGGTCTCGTACAGGTGACCGGCCGGCGTGTTGGTCGTGAGCCAGGTGTTGATGCGCTGCGCGAGGCGCGTGCAGCGCGCGAGCGTCGCATCCGCGTCCTCGACGTCCGCGTCGACGTCGTAGAGGAACACGATGTCGAGGTCGGACGCATACCCCAGCTCCTTGCCGCCGAGCTTGCCGTAGCCGACGATCGCGAAGCGCGGCGGCGGCGCATCCGGCCCGGCGAGGTGCGCCCAGCAGGTCGCCAGCGTGGCGTCGAGCACCACGTCGGCCAGCGCCGACAGATGGTCGGCGAGGCGCTCGACGGTGAGCTCGCCGGCGAGATCCTTCACGAGCAGCCGGAACGCCTGTGCGTGCTGGAAATGCCGCAGCGCGTCCATCTCGCGCTCCTGGTCGCCGCGGTGCTCGGCGAGCATGTGCGCGAGCTCAGCGCGCCACGCCTCGACGTCCGGCTCCTCCATCAGCACGCGGGCGTCGAGCAATTCGTCGAGCAGGATCGGGTGGCGCGTCAGGTAGTCGGCCGCCCAGGCGGAGGCGCCCATCAGCCCGGCCAGGCGTGGGAGCAGTGGCGGATGCTCGATGATGAGCGCGAGGTACGCGCTACGCCGCGCGACCGCCTCGAGCAGGTCGAGGAGCCGCATGAACGTTGCCTGCGCTCCCGCGGCACCGGGGTGCGCGGCCGCGGCCGCGATCATGCGTGGCACCAGCGCGTCGAAACGCTCGCGCGACAGCGCCGGCAGGGCGGCGTAGCGCGGATGCGCGCGCGCGCGAGCAAGCGTCGCGATCAGCGTCGCGGGGTCCTCGAACCCGGCCGCGGCGAGGCGGGCCGCCTGGTCCTCGCCGGGCGTGTCCCATACCGCGCGCCAGCGGGCGTCGGCATCGCCGTTCGCGGCGGGGTCGTCGGCGCCGAACACGTTGTCGAAATGACGCCCGACGGCGCGGCGATGCACGTCGAGGGCGGTGCAGAACGCGTCGCGGTCGGGGAACGCCATCGCCTGCGCGAGCGCGGCGAGCTCCCCCGCATCGTGCGGCAGCGCCTGCGTCTGCTGGTCGTCGCGGTACTGGAGCCGGTGCTCGGCATCGCGCAGGAACACGTACGCGCCGTCGAGCGCCTGCGCGGCGCCTTCGGGCAGGTAGTCGCGCTCGGCCAGTGCCGCGAGCGCCGCGCGCGTGTTGCGCACGCGAAGGCCCGGCTCGCGACCGCCGCGCACGATCTGCAGCGCCTGCACGATGAACTCGATCTCGCGGATGCCGCCGGGGCCGAGCTTCAGGTTGTCGCGCGCGTCGCGCCGCGCCGCCTGCTCGCGGATCTGCCGATGCACGTCGCGAAGGCCGGCATAGGCATCGTAGTCGAGGTACTTGCGGAAGACGAACGGCGCGACGATCGACGCCAGCGCGTCGTCCGCGTCCCCGGTCAGCGCGCGGGCCTTGAGCCAGGCGTAGCGCTCCCATGCGCGCCCCTGCGTCACCAGGTAGGTCTCGAGCGCGGGAAAGGGCAGCGACAACGGCCCGCTTTCGCCGTACGGACGAAGCCGGAGGTCGACGCGGAAGACAAAGCCGTCCTCGGTGGTGTCCGACAGCGCGACGTTGACGCGCCGGCCGAGCCGGTCGAAGAACTCGCGGTTGGCGATGCGGCGCGGCCCCGCGGTCTCGCCGTCCTCGGGGAACAGGTAGACGAGGTCGACGTCGGAGCTGACGTTGAGCTCGGCGCCGCCGAGCTTGCCCATCGCGACCACGACGAACGGTTGCGGGGTGCCGCCGTCCTCGCCGAGCGGCTCGCCGTGCGCGGCGACCAGCTCGCGCCGGCCGACCGTCACCGCAGCCGCGATGGCGACCTCGGCGAGCGTGGTCACCGCGCCGCACACCTCGTCGAGGGGCGCCCGGCCGGTGAGATCGCGCACCAGCGTGTGCAGCATGACCCGGGCGCGCAGGGCCCGCAGCGCCGGGCCGAGCTGCGGCCCCGCGGCGGGATCGGCGGCCAGGGCATCGATCCCGCGCCGGGGCGCCGTCCAGTCGAACGGCGCCGCGACGGTGGCGTCGAGCTCGTCCCGCCATGCGGGCCGGGCCTCGGCGACGCGGCGGGCGTAATGACTGAACGCGAGCGCGTCGTCGATGTCCATCAGTCAGGGCTTGCGACCGGGAGGGCGGG
>DATLIR010000050.1:0-32297 GCA_035539315.1 Casimicrobiaceae bacterium | reverse complement strand
GGCCACCGGGCGGCCGAACTGGCTCATCTTGAAGACCGGGCCATGCCGCGCCGCCTGGTCGCGGTAGTAGCGGCGATCGCCGATCGCGTCGAGCGATGCCGCGAGGCCGAGCGAACCGCGCGGCCACCCGCGCGCGGTGCCAAAGGCGGATCGCGCGCGCCACGCGAGCGCCGCGCTCGTCGCCACCGCGAGCGCGGTCGCGACGTGGCGGGCGGTCGGCCACGCCATGACCGCGAGCACCACGAGCGTGGCGCCGACGGCCAGGGCCGCCACGACGGCGCCCCCCAGCGCAGGATGGGCCCGCGCGTCCTGGCGCAACGGCGGCTTCGCGACGAGACGCAGCGCAAGCGCCGCGGCCAGCGCGAGCAGCGCGAGCTCGACCCAGGCGACGGGGGAAGCGATGGCGGGCGTCCTTGGGCGCCGGCAGGTTCGGCGCGCGTCATTGTGCGAAGGCAAGGGGGACCGCGCAAGCGCCCGCGCGCGCCTCTGGCATGATCCGCCTCGCGCCTCGGCGTCGCGCCCGCCCGGGGCAGTGCGCTCGCCGGAGGCCCGCAATGCGCTTCTGCATGGTCACGACGTTCGACCCGCCGCGGCATTTCGGCGGGGACGCCGTGCACGTGCAATCGCTCGCCCGCGCGCTGGTGCGCGCCGGGCACGACGTCGAGGGCGCGCGCGCATTCGTCTTCGATGCGCGCGCGCGGAAGGCCGCGTCGTCGCGCTACGAGGCGGCGTTCACCACGAGGCTCGCGGCGTTTGTGCCCGGCGACGATCGCTGCGCGCTGCCGCGCCTGGACGCGCACGACCTGCGCAGTTCTGCGATCCGCCGCCGCCTCGACAGCGCCGGCGTGCGCGCATGGCCCGTGTGGCTTGCCGCCTGGCGATGCCTGCGGGGGCACGTGTGAGCGACGCTTCGGAGGCGCGCCGGCCCGCCGCGACACACCGGCCGGCGCGCATGACGATCAGCGCGATCGTCCCGGTGTTCGACGGCGCTGCCGTGCTGGGACGCTCTTTGCCGCCGCTCGTCGCCTTCGCCCGGAGCGGGGCGATCGACGAGGTGATCGTCGTCGACGACGGCTCGGCCGACGCGTCGGCGCGCATCGCGGCGGAATGCGGCGCTCGGGTGATCGCCTCCGGCGGACGTCTGGGCCCCGGCGGTGCGCGCAACCGCGGTGGGGCGGTTGCACGCGGCGAGGTGTTGTGGTTCGTCGACGCAGACGTCGTCGTGCACGACGACGCCGCGGCGGTGATCGCGAGCGCGTTCGCGGACACGACCGTCGCGGCGGTGTTCGGCACCTACGACGACACGCCCGCCGCGCCCAACTTCCTGTCGCAGTACCGCAACCTGCTGCACCGGCACCACCACCTCGACGCGGATCCCGCGGCGGAAACGTTCTGGGCCGGTTGCGGCGCCGTGCGCGCGGACGCGTTCGCGGCCACCGGCGGGTTCGACGCGACCGGCTTTCCGCGCCCCTCGATCGAGGACGTCGAGCTGGGGCTGCGGCTTCGCGCGCGCGGCTACGCGATACGCATCGACACCGCGCTGCAGGGCAAGCACCTCAAGACGTGGCACCTGGCGAGCCTCGTGCGCACCGACGTGCTCCATCGCGCGCTGCCGTGGACGCGACTGATGGCCGCGCGCCGCATTCCGGCGGTTCTCAACACGCGTCCCGCCGAACGCTGGCGCGCCGCGCTGGCGTGGCTGCTGGCACTGTCGATTCCCGCCGCACTGGCCAGCGTCGTGCCGTGGCCGGTGCCGCCGCTCGCCGCGCTCGCCGCGCTCGCCGCGAACGCGCCCCTCGTGACGCACTTCGCACGCGCGCGCGGACCGCTGTTCGCGCTCGGCGCGGGCCTGTTCCACCAGGTCTACTACCTCTACGCGTCGGCGGCCTTCGTCGCCGGGATGCTCGCGGTCGCGGTCGAGGGCAGGCGCGCGTCGAGGACGAGCAGGAGGGCGTAGAACGCGAGCGCCGGCGCAGCGTGCAGCAGGAAGCGGTTGACCAGCGTCTCGTCGAGGACACCCCCGGCCCCCGAGCTGAAGTAGTACACCACGACGATGAGGCCGGCCATCGCGGCAGCGGTCATCGTCATCGGCGCGAGCGCGGGCGCGAGCAGCGAGCGGCGGCGCCAGGCGATCAGCGCGACCAGCACGTAGGCGGCGAGGTGCCAGTTGTCGAACACGAGCACGTGGTCGACGAGCGACCCGGTCACGTTGACGGGTCGCGACAGCAGCACGTAGCCGAGCAGCGGCAACCGTTCCGGGCCGAAAACGAGATAGGCGACGAAAGCCGCGAAGGCGGCGATCGCGAGCGCGAAGCCCGCGCGGCGATGGAACGCCGTCACGACCCCCGGCACGAGCGTGGCGGCCCACAGCGCGCCTTCGACCTTCATCATCGCTGCGACCGCCGCGCAGGCGATCGCCAAGGCCGCCATCGGCCGCTCGCGCGTTCGCGCCCAGCGCCATGTCGCCATCGCCGCCAGGCCGAAGGCGGCGGCGACGAACACGTCGGCCGCACCCGCCGAGGCGATGTGACCGTCGAGCACCGGCAACGACATCACGAGCCAGGTGGCGACCGCGGCGACGGCCGCCGAGGCCCCGGCGCGGCGCGCCTGCGCGTAGAACGCCACGGCGAGCGCGACGCCCAGCGCGAGCCAGGGCAGGTTGATCCACGACTCGGACCACTCGCGCAGGAAAAGTCCGGTCCACACCTGCATTAGCGGCGCCGTTCCCGGATGGCCCGGGTTGGCGTCGGTGTAGAGCGAAGGGTCGCCGCGGGCGAGCCACGCCTCCGGCGACACGAAGCGGCTGAGCGTCCCGGTCTCCAGCCACACGCGCGTCTTGGTGCTCCAGTGCGCCCACACGTCGTAGCCGCGCAGCGGGCTCGCCAGCGTCTCGGCCGCGATCCCCGCCAGCCGCGTCGCGATCAGGACCAGCGCGACGACCATCACGACGCGCTCGAGCCGCGAGGCAGGCGCGGCCTCGCGCGTGTCGGCGAAGGTGCGCGGCCGGCGGCCGAGCCACGCCGCGAGCGCCCCGAGGGCGACCATCAGCGGGACCAGGAGCGCGAGGCTCCAGCGAACGTGCGCCACCGCGAGCGCACGCAGGGCGAGCGTCGTCGCGAACGCGCCCACCAGGTAGCCGTAGCCGATCGCAAGCCACGGATCGTCGTCGCGCGTGCCGCGCAGCAGCGCGCGCACGACCAGCGCGCCGACGCCCCACGCCAGCGCGACGCTCGCGAGCGCGGCGAGCGCGTCGATCATCGGCGGGCGCCTTGGCTCACCGGATCTCCAGGAGCGCGAACTCGGGCCCGTCGACGAGGATCGCGCGCGCCGCGCGCGAGCGTCCGTCGGGCCAGACGAGGCGTCCGTTCGCAGCGTCGAAGACGAGGTCGCGCTTGAGCAGAAGCACGACCTGGTCGCCGCTCTTCAGCGCGTCGGGAGGCGGTGGGGTCCCGCGAAGCAGGCGGCGCATGTCGACCCACACGTTGTCGGGGTAGAGGAACCACGCCACGCGCGTGGCAAGCGCCGTGTTGTCCGACAGCACCAGCACGCGCCCGCCGCGCGGCCGCTCCGCGTCGCGCACGCGGCGCGCCACCGCGAAGATCGGCGCGTCGCGCTCGGCGGCTCGCTTCTCGTCGAGCGTGCGGCCGGCGAACGCGCCAAGCGCCGCGGCATGCTGCTGCCACAGGAGCGCCTGCCAGCGCAGGTCCAGCACGAGCCAGCCGGCGAGCACGATCGCGACGATCGCGCCGACGTCGGGCGCCTCGCCGCGACGGCGATTGCGCCAGGCGACCAGCGCCACCGCGAGCACGACCGCCGTGGCGACGATCGGCAGCAGCGGCGCGACATGGGTGGCCTCGTGGCGCAGCGAGGTCATCGCGCCGAGGCTTTCCTCGTTGCGCCCCTTGATCCAGTCGCCGGCCATCTCGGCGAGCGTCGCGTCCCACGCGTTCGAGCGGAGCCGGGCGTCGGCCAGGACCAGCGGCGCCGGTAGTCGCCCGCGCACGGCGAGGCCGATGCCATGCACCGCGCCGCCCCAGTCGGGGTGGCGCGTGAGGTCGATGGCCGCGTCGCCGCGGCTCCAGTCGATCGGTGCGGTGAAGACCGTCCCCGCTCGTTCGCGCCGGCTCCACGTCATCGCGAGCGCGGTACCGCCCGGCGGCGGGACCGCGAAGTGCCAGGTGATGCGCGAATAGGCATCGCCGTCGACGCCCACGTCCGGCGCCGCGATCAATCCGATACCGTCCGGCCCGGTGCCTTCGAGCACGACGCCGGCGGCCGTCGGCCCGCCCCGGCCGCGCTCGACACTCATGGCGCTCGCGGGGACGACGATCGACGGCGGCGTCCCGTGCAGGTGCGGACCGGCATTGAGCGCCACCGCGCCGGCGAGCGCGAGCACGAGCGCGAGCGCGAAGATCGCGGCGATCGTCCGGTGCGCGAGGCGCGGCGCGGGCAGGGACCGGACGTCGACGCTGGACAACGGAGCTCCGGGGGTGGGCGCGGGTCGCGGCCGCTGCGCCGCGCGCCGCGATTATGCGCGAGCCCGGGCCAGGCCAGCGACGCCGATATACTCACCCGCCCGCGCCGCAGTCGGGTCCGGGGCCGGCGGCGCCTGCGCCGTCCTGGTCAACGGCGCCGCGATCGGCTCCCGCCTTCGTCCTCGCCGACATGAACCCCTCCCCCGCCCGCGCCGTGATCATCGGTGCGGGACCCGCCGGGCTCACGGCCGCCCACGAGCTGCTCGGCGCCGGCCGCTACCGCGTCGTGGTCGTCGAGGCGACCGACAGCATCGGCGGGCTGTCGCGCACGGTGGATTACCACGGCTACCGGATGGACCTCGGGGGGCACCGGTTCTTCTCGCGATCCGACTGGGTGATGGAATGGTGGCGCCGCATGCTGCCGATCGATCCCAGGGCCGTCGCCGAAGGCACGACGGTGCGGCTGGGCTATCGCGCGCAACAGCGCGACCTCGACGTCGCCACGCAACCGCGCGACACCGACGCTCATCCGGAGCGTGTGCTACTGGTGCGCCGGCGGCTGTCGCGCATCTACCACCGGCGGCGCTTCTTCGACTATCCGATCCGTCTCGACCTCAAGACCATCACCAACCTCGGCTGGTGGCGCTCCGCCGCCGCGGGTCTCTCGTACGTCGCCGCGCAAGTGTTGCCGCGCCGTCCCGAGCGCCATCTCGAGGACTTCCTCGTCAACCGCTTCGGCAAGCGGCTCTACGAGGCGTTCTTCAAGTCGTACACGGAGAAGGTGTGGGGCGTGCCGTGCAGCGCGATCAGCGTGGACTGGGGCGCGCAGCGGATCAAGGGCCTGTCGCTCACGCGCGCACTGGCCCACGCGGCCGCGCGCGCACTCGGCCTCGAGCGGAAGAACGCGCCGGTGAGCCTGATCGAGCACTTCCTCTACCCGAAGCTCGGGCCCGGCCAGCTGTGGGAGGAGGTCGCGCGGCGCGTGGTGGCGCGCGGCGGCACGGTCACGATGCGCCACCGCGTCGAGCGCATCGTGCTCGAGCACGGGCGCGTCGTCGCGGTGGACGTGCGCGACGACGACACCGGCACGGTCGAGACGCTGCCGTGCGACTACGCGATCTCGTCGATGCCGGTCTGCGACCTGATCGCATGCATGGATCCCCCGGCCCCGGCGGCGGTGCGCGACGTCGCGGCGCGACTGCCGTACCGCGACTTCATCGTCGTCGGACTGATCGCGCGCCGGTCGGTGCCGGGCGCCGGCGCGGGCGGGCTCGACCTGCCGCCGGACAACTGGATCTACATCCAGGAGCCGGACGTGCGCCTCGGGCGCCTGCAGGTGATGAACAACTGGAGCCCGGATCTGGTGCCCGATCCGTCGACCGCGTGGCTCGGGCTCGAGTATTTCTGCGCCGAGGGCGACGACCTGTGGTCGCTGCCCGACCACGCGCTGCTCGCGCTCGCCAAGCGCGAGCTGCAGCAGATCGGGATCCTGGTCGCCGCCGACGTGCTCGACGGTGTCGTCGTGCGCGTGCCCAAGGCCTACCCGGCGTACGTCGGCGCCTACGCGCAGTTCGACGTCGTGCGCCACTGGCTCGACGCGATCCCCAACCTGTTCCTGGTCGGCCGCAACGGGATGCACCGTTACAACAATCAGGACCACTCGATGCTGACCGCGAAGGCCGCGGTCGAGAACATCGTCGCCGGGCGCACCGACAAGGCGAACGTCTGGTCGATCAACGTCGACGACGATTACCTGGAAGAGAAGTGAGGCGGCGATGGGCGATGGGCGATAGGAAGACCGGTCTCGCCCTCGCGCTCCTTCATCCGCTGACCACTGTTTTCGCCTATCGCCTATCGCCTATCGCCTATCGCCTATCACCGCCTTGCCTCCGTCGCCCGAGCACCCACGCCAGCACTGCGACGAGCGTCGCTGCGAGAACGGCAATGGCGTTGCCGAACCGCATGAACGGCGTCTGACCGGTGCGTCCGGTGACGCTCGTCTCGAGCGCGCCGCGGCGGAACCACGGCAGCTGCACGCGCACCGCGCCGTCGTGGTCGATGACGCTGGTGACGCCGGTATTGGTGGCGCGCAGCATCGGCCGGCCGGTTTCCTTGGCGCGCATCGCCGCGATCTGGTTGTGCTGCCACGCGGCGATCGAGCGGCCGTACCACGCGTCGTTGGTGACGTTGACGAGCATCGTCGCGTCGCGCGACCAGCCGGCGAGCTCGTCGCCGAACGCGTCCTCGTAGCAGATATTCATCGACAACCGCTCGCCGGCGACCGCGAACGGCGGCTGGTCGACCGGCCCCGGCGTCTGGTCGGAGAGCGGGATCGCGAGCAGGCGCTCGATCACCCAGCCGACCAGCGGTTTCGCCGGGATCGTCTCGCCGAACGGGACCAGGTGGCGCTTGCGGTAGAGCTGCGTGGGCGACGCGCCGAGGGACACGACGCTGTTGTGGATGCGCGGCTGCGTTTCACCCGCTTCGGGCGGACGCGCGACGAACAGCCCGACCAGCACGTCGCCGTCGCGCGGAATCATGGTCGCCGCGAGCGCCTCGATGGCATCTCGCGGAACGTCGGACGCGAACACCGGGAACGCGCTTTCGGGGAGCACGACGATGCGTCCCTTGCTCGACGCCACGAGCTCGGCGTAGACGCGAAACGCGCGTCCGCGCAGTTCCGGGTCGAACTTCTCCTCCTGCGGGATGTTGCCCTGCACCAGCGACACCGCGACCGGCGCGGCGTGGGGCGCCGTCCACTCGACCGTCTCGAGCGCGACGCCCGCGACGAACAGCGCGACGATCGCCGCGAGCGCCGATGCGACCGCGCGCCACGCCGACCGCGCCAGCGCGTCGACGGCGAACGCGACGAGCGCCGCGACCGCGGCGACGGCGAGCGACACCAGGAACACGCCGCCCAGGGGCGCCAGGGCCGCGAGCGAACTGCCCGGCAGCTGTGCGTGGCCGACGGCAAGCCACGGGAACCCGGACAGCACGAAGCCGCGCAGCCACTCGGCGAGCGTCCACGCGCCAATCGCCGCCACCAGGCGCGCCGCGCTGCCCGCCGGCGCCATGCGGGCAACCGCGTAGCCGGCGAGCGCGGGCCACAGCGCGAGGTAGGCGCAAAAGCCGGCGATGCCGAGGATCGCGAGCGGCGCCGGCATGCCGCCGAAGCGCTCCAGCGCGATCGCGATCCACGAGATGCCGGCGCCGAAGAGTCCGGCGCCGAACGCGAAGCCCAGCCACGCCGCGTCGCGCGGCGTCGACGCGTCGCGCCACAGCAGGAACAGCAGGGCGAGCGTGCCGATCGGCAGCAGCGCGACGCCGAAGGGCGCGTAGCCGAACACGGTCAGCGCGCCGGCGAGGGCGGCGAGGCTTGGGCCAAGCATGGCTTAGGTACGGCGCCGGGGCGCGCTCACGCGCCGGCGCGAGCGATCCTCACGCGGTCGGCGGCGCCGACGGGTGCGGCGCGATCCTCTCCACCTGCAGCGTGTGGACGCGCCGGCTGTCGGCGCGCACCACGCGGAACCGGAACTCGCCGATCGTCACGCCGTCGCCGCGCTTGGGCAGGCGGCCGAACGCGTGCACCACGAGCCCGCCGACCGTGTCGACCGCATCGTCGGAGAGGTGCGTCCCGAAGCGGCCGTTGAAATCGGCGACCTCGGTCTGCGCCTTGACGCGGAAGCGGCCGCCGCCCTCGGCGATGATGTTGTCCTCGGTCTCGTCGAAGTCGTACTCGTCCTCGATGTCGCCGACGATCTGCTCGAGCACGTCCTCGATGGTGACGAGCCCCGAGACGCCGCCGTACTCGTCGACGACGATCGCGATGTGGTTGCGGTTGCTTCGGAACTCGCGCAGGAGCACGTTGAGGCGCTTCGACTCGGGCACGAACACCGCAGGCCGCAGCGTGTCGCGCAGCGTGAAGCCCTCGGGGCTGCGGTAGTAGTTGAGCAGCTCCTTCGCGAGCAGGATGCCGACGACGTCGTCCTTGCTCTCGCCGATCACCGGGAAGCGCGAGTGCTTGGTCTCGATCACGAACGGAATGAAGGCCTCGGGCTCGTCGGCGATCGCCACGCAGTCCATCTGCGAGCGCGGGATCATCACGTCGCGGACCGTCATCTCCGACACGGACAGCACGCCCTCGATCATCGACAGCGCGTCGGCGTCGAGGAGCCGGCGCTCGAACGCGCCGCGCAAGAGGTCGAGGAGCTCCTCGCGGTCCTCGGGCTCGCGCGTCAGCAGCGCGGAGAGTCGCTCCAGCAGCGAAGGTCGCGGCTCGTCGCGCTCGTCGGGATCGGGGATGGGCATGGGGATCACCCTTCCCGGGGCTTGCCGCTCTCGCGGCTTGGCGCACCCCGTCCCGCAGGAGGTGGCGAGCGCCTTGGGGCGGCCCGGCAGGGGTGCGATCCCCCCGTGGCGAACTTCGTTCGCTTCCCCCCGGGGGGCGAGCGCCTTGGGGCGGCCCGGCGGCGCTCAGGATCCGGCGCGGCGCGGGTCTCCGCGTAGGGATCGGCGTAGCCGAGCGCGGCGAGCAGCGCGGTCTCGCGCGCCTCCATGCGCGCCGCCTCGCGGGGCGTCGCATGGTCGTGGCCTTGCAGGTGCAGCATGCCGTGCACGACGAGGTGCGCGCAGTGCGCGCGAAGCGTCCGCCCGCCCGTGCGCGCCTCGTGCCGGACCACCGGCACGCAGAGCACGATGTCCCCTGCGAGCGGAACGGCGTCATCGTACACGAAGGTCAGCACGTTGGTCGCGTACTCCTTGCCGCGGTAGAGCGCGTTGAGCGTGCGGCCCTCGGCGAGGCCGACGAAGCGCAGCGTCGCCGCGACGTCGCGCTCGAGCGCCGCGCCGGCCCAGCGGCGCAGCGTCGCGGGCGCGGGGAGGCCGGCGCGCCGCGCCGCGTACTGGACCTCGAGCACGAGGCGCGGCGCACGCCCGGACGCCGGGCGGCGCGGCGCGTGGCGCTCAGGCCGAGGCGTCGCGCTCGTACGCATCGATGATCTTCTGCACGAGCGGATGGCGCACCACGTCGGCGCTCGTGAAGCGGCAGATCGCGATGCCGCGGACGTCCTTCAGCACGCGGTCGGCCTCGATCAGGCCGCTCTTGCTGCCGCGCGCGAGATCGATCTGCGTCACGTCCCCGGTGATGACCGCGCGCGTGCCGAAGCCGATGCGCGTCAGGAACATCTTCATCTGCTCGGGCGTGGTGTTCTGCGCCTCGTCGAGGATGATGAAGCTGTGGTTGAGCGTTCGCCCGCGCATGTAGGCGAGCGGTGCGATCTCGATGGTCTGGCGCTCGAACAGCTTGGCGACCTTGTCGAAGCCCATCAGGTCATAGAGCGCGTCGTAGAGCGGGCGCAGGTACGGATCGACCTTCTGCGCGAGGTCGCCGGGCAGGAAGCCCAGCCGCTCGCCGGCCTCGACCGCGGGCCGGACCAGCACCAGTCGCTTGACGGCGTCGCGCTCGATGGCGTCGACCGCGCAGGCGACGGCGAGGTAGGTCTTCCCGGTCCCCGCCGGGCCGATCCCGAACGTGATGTCGTGCGCCTGGATGGCCGCGAGGTAGGCGATCTGGTTGGGGGTGCGGCCGTGCAGGTCGGCGCGCCGGGTGCGCAGCGCCGGCGCGTCGTCGTCCTCGGCCACCGGACGCGGACCTCGCGTCGCGATCTCGACCAGGCCGAGCTGGATGTCGTCGACCGACAGCGGCTTCTCGGCCGCCGCGTAGAAGCGTTCGAGCGCCGCCCGCGCCTGGGCGGCGCGGTCCGGCGCGCCGGCGATCGTGAAGGTGCCGCCGCGATGCGCGATCTCGACGTCGCAGGCGGCCTCGATCTGCCGCAGGTTCGTGTCGAGCGGCCCGCAGAGGTTCGCGAGCGCGCGGTTGTCAGGCGGCGACAGCGTGACGGAGGTCTGCGCTTTGCGTTGGGCCATCGCCGCCTTGCCGGTCAGATCGTCGAGCGCACGAGCGGGGCCTTCAGCGCTTCGTCGATCATCCCGAGGCTTTCCGCGAGATGCGCCGCCGCCGCCGCCGACCACCCGGGCCGCGACGCGACCGCGGCGATCTCGCCGCGCAGCAGCTTCGCGTCGGCCCGCAGCAGCGAGCGCGCGTCCGCCGGCATCGACGACGACGGTCGCAGCAACGCCGTGGCGAGCTTGGTGGCATGCTCGCGCTGCAGGTTGCGGCGCATCAGCGGGATATCGCGCGCGGTCTTGAGCTCGCTCCAGATCGCCCGGTGCAGCGTGCCGTATACCTCGGCGAGCTGCAGCGCATCGCCCGGCTTGTCGACCTTGCCCTCGGCGTCGAGCAGGCGCTGCGCGACGCTCTCGCTCATCACGCGGTCGAGCACGACCTTCTGCGCGGTGAGCACCTGCGTGGGCAGCGAGTAGTCGAAGCCGGCCGGCGCAAGCCCCACGTCGTAGGTGTCGCCGCGGTCGAGGAAGTCCACCGACAGACTGCGCAGGAACTCGGGCTTGAAGCGGAAGCTGTCGGCCGAGAACACGCCGGACTCGATCAGCTTGAGCGCGTTGCGCTGCTTGGTCATCGACACCGGGTTCATCGGCGTGCGCCCCGAGCCGGCGGCGTCGCGCAGCACGCTGATGCCGCCGATGAAGCGTGCGGCCAGGAGGCCGCTTTCGCGGACCTGCGTGATGCCGCGCGAGATGTTGCGCCGCAGGGCCGCATACGACTCGCCCGACTTCAGCGGCCGCGCCTCCCAGCGCTCCCACAGCTCCTTGGCGAGCGTCAGGCGACGGCTCGCATAGGCGAGCGGATCGCTGCCGAGGTCGCCGGCGGTCGCGTCCGGGTCGATCTGCTGGTTGGTCTCGTCGTCGTAGGCGTAGGCGAGCAGCGGCTCGTTGCTGCGGCCGGCGATCTTCGCGAGATCCTCGGCCTCGCGCTCGGGCGCGAGCGGCTTGTACGCGTACTCGATCGCCCAGTAGTCGTAGGGGCCGAGCGTCGACATCGAGTACTCGCCCTGCGTCTCGGTGCGCAGCGCCAGGTTGATCGGCGTGTACTCCATCACCGAGCCGGACACGCCGTGCTTCCGCGTGAACTCGGGGTCGTTGAGCTGCGCCTGCGTGTAGATGGTCGAGGCGCGGAAGTTGTGCGTGAGCCCGAGCGCGTGGCCCACTTCGTGCATGATGACCTCCTTGAGGTCGGAGAGCACGAATTCCTCGGCGGCCGGGCCGTCCGGATCGATGACGCCGCGCGCGGACAGGAGGTCCATCGCGAAGCCGCGCTCCTCGGCGACGAAGTCGGCGATGCGGCACACCATCGCGTTGTCGGGGAGGAGCGAGGCGGCGAGCGCGTTCGCGGTCGCGCCGGACGAATCGGCCAGCCGGTAGCGCGCGAAGCGCAGCCGCACCGGGTCGATGCCGATGTCGGCGTCGAGGATCTCGCCGGTGCGCGGATCGGCCTGCGACGGGCCGATGCCGCCGAAGACCGGGCGCGCCGAGGTCATCCAGCGGATCGACGCGTGGCGCGCGTCGAGCGTGTCGAAGTCGGCGTCGTCCGGCTGGATCTTCGCCTGCACCGCGTTCTCGAATCCGATGCGCTCGAACGCCTTGTTCCACTCGACCACGCCGGCGACGATCGTATCGCGGTAGCGCGTCGGCACGTTGCGGTCGATCCAGAACACGATCGGCTGCTTGGGCGGCGACAGCGCGGCCGCCGGGTCCTGCTTCTCGAGGCGCCAGCGCTTGACGTAGTTGACGTTGGGGGTGAGCTTGGTGTCGCTCGAGTAGTCGAAGCGCGACACCATGAAGTAGCCGACGCGCGGGTCGGCGACACGCGGCCGCATCGGCTCGTCGGGCAGCTTGGCCAGGTTGTACTGGAAGCCGAGGAACAGGCTGCGCGGATCCGGCACGGTCGCCGGAATGCTCGGCACCTGCGCGCCGGGCGGGACCACCGGCGGCGGCTGCGTCAGGCGGCTGACCGCGTAGTGCGCGTTGACCTGCACGCCCAGCGAGTCGGGGGACACGCGCGTGCGCGTGATCGACGTGTTGCGGCCGTCGAAGCTGTACGGCTGCCGGTAGCTGCGGTCGAGGAGCGCGTAGGCGCCGGGGATGTCGGCGAACAGCAGCGTGTTGAGCTCGACCAGCACCGACTTGCGCTCCGGATGCGGCTGCGAGGCCACCGGAGCCGACGAGAGCAGGCTGTCCGAGAACGCCTCGGCGACAGCCACTGCCTCGGGCGTCTTCGGCTGCGCGAAATACCGTTCGTTGCGCGCCACCAGCTGCACCGTGTTGCCGATCTTGCGGAACTCGGCCACGTTGGAGCGGCCCATGAGGCCGGCGAACATGAAGTTCTCGCCGAGCCCGTTGGCGAGGTTCACCGAGAAGAACATCGGCTTGTCGAACTGGTCGGGCGCGATCTCGATCCAGACCTTCTCGTCCTTTTGCCACAGCGTGAAGTAGCCCTTCGACTCCTTCGCCTCCTTGATGACGTCGGCGAACGGACGCGTCTGCGACGCCGCGGCGGCCGCGGCGGCCGCCGCCGCGGCGGCGGCGGAGCCGGCGCCCGAGGGCCGGCCCGCGCCGTTGGGGGCGCCGGGTTGCTGGGAGGCGGCCTGGGCGCCCACGGCGGCGGCCGCGGCGACGCTCGCGACGCGCGCGACGTCGGCGGTGGCGCGCGCGGCCTCGGCCGACTCGGCCGGGTCGGTCGGCGCGGTCGCGCAGCCGCCGAGGGCGAGCGCGACGGAGGTGAGCACGGCGGCGGGACGGAAGGGCTTGGGCATGGGGGCCTCGCGGAACGTGAGTCGAGGTCAAGCGACGAGCTCGCCGCGCAGCGAATGCGCGAGCGCGGCGGAAACGAGTACGTCGACATAGCGGCCGGCGAGGGCGGGATCGCCGGGGAAGTTGATGACGCGATTGTTGTCGGTGCGCGCGGCCATCTCGCGCGCATCCTTGGCGGAGGGCCCGGTGACGAGCACGCGCTGGCGGCTGCCGACCATCGCGTCCGACGCCGCGCGGTACTGCGCGTCGATCGCGGCCTGCAGCCGCGCCAGGCGCGCCTGCGCGACGTCGCGCGGCACCGGGTCGGGCAGCTCCGCGGCCGGCGTGCCGGGCCGCGGCGAATAGAGGAACGAGAACGCGCCGTCGAAGCGCACCTCGTCGCAGAGCTTCAGCGTGCGCTCGAAGTCGTCGTCGCGCTCGCCGGGGAAACCGACGATGAAATCGGTCGACAGCGACAGGTCGGGACGCGCGGCGCGCAGCTTGCGCACCGTGGACTTGTACTCGAGCGTCGTGTAGCCGCGCTTCATCGCGGCCAGCACCCGGTCGGCGCCGGACTGCACCGGCAGGTGCAGGTGCGACACCAGCTTGTCGACCGTGCGGTAGGCGTCGATCAGCCGCGGCGTCATCTCCTTCGGGTGCGAGGTCGTGTAGCGGATGCGCTCGATGCCTGGCACCTCGGCGACGTGCTCGACGAGCGTCGCGAGGTCGGCGAATGCGTCGCCGCCGTCGCGCGTGCCGCGGTACGCGTTGACGTTCTGGCCGAGGAGCGTCACCTCCTTCACACCCTGCAGCGCGAGGTCGGCGACCTCGGTCAGCACGTCGTCCAGCGGGCGCGACACTTCTTCGCCGCGCGTGTAGGGAACGACGCAGAACGTGCAGTACTTGCTGCAGCCTTCCATGATCGACACGAACGCGGAGGCGCCTTCGACGCGCGGCGGCGGCAGCGCGTCGAACTTCTCGATCTCGGGGAAGCTCGTGTCGACCTGCGGGCGGCCAGTCTCGCGGCGGGCGCGGATCAGCGCGGGGAGCCGGTGCAGCGTCTGGGGGCCGAACACCACGTCGACATAGGGCGCGCGCGCGACGATCGCGCCGCCTTCCTGCGACGCGACGCAGCCGCCGACGCCGATGATCAGGTCGGGACGCGCGTCCTTGAGCGCACGCACCCGCCCGAGGTCGTGGAACACGCGCTCCTGCGCCTTCTCGCGCACCGAGCAGGTGTTGAACAGGATGACGTCCGCGTCGTCGGGCCGATCGGTCGGCTCGAGGCCGTCGCTCGCGGCGAGCACGTCGGCCATGCGGGCCGAGTCGTACTCGTTCATCTGGCATCCGAAGGTCCGGATGTAGAGCTTGCGGGTCACGTCGAGGGCGCCGGGGCCGGGAGGAGCCGGTGGGCGCGTGGTGCGGAAGGGGCGGGAGTATAGCGGAACGGCGGCTGAAATGCTGCGTCGCGAGGAAATCGGCGCAACTCCCATTCGCGTGTCGGGACATCGCTGTCGGACGCGCGCGGGCCCGACGACGATGGGACTGGAAGCGGCCCGGAGCGGTTCCCTCGTCCGCGCCATCCTCGACGGCCCCCGCCGGGCGATGCATTACCATGCGCGGGCAGGTGTCCGCCGCGGCCTTCGACGCGGCGGGTGAAACGGGAACGCGGTGACGCAACGGGCGAGAGGGCCCGCGACGGATTCCGCGGCTGCCCCCGCAACGGTAAGTCCTCGAGGGTTGTCCACGAAGCCACTGCCGGATGCCGCGGCGGGAAGGCGGACGGCCCGCATGACGAGCCCGGAGACCGGCCTGCGACCGTGCCACGCGCCCTCAGGGTGCGCGGCGCGGCCACGAGCGCGGCGCGGGCGGTGCCGGGGCGGTCGCGCCGTTCCCGGTCCTCCACCACGCGATCCGCCTCGGCGAGCCTTCCGCATCGCAGGTCCGGTCCACGGCCGCGCGGGGATGCCCGGCCACACGCGGAAGGCGCCTCATGGTCTTGTCGTCGAAGTCATCCGGAGCGCGGCGTCGCGCGCCCGCGTACGCGCTCGTCGTCGTCGCGAGCGCGTCCTGCCACGCGCAATCCCCTGCACCGAAGGCCGCGGCGTTCGACCCGGTCGTGGTCACCGCCGCGCGCGCTGCGCAACCGATCGCCGACCTGGTCGCCGACGTCACCGTGATCGGCGCCGAGGAGATCGCGCAAAGCGGCGCCGACAGCCTCGCCACGCTGCTGGCGCGGCAGCCCGGCATCGAGATCGTGCAGAACGGCGGCCCCGGCTCGACGTCGGGCGTGTTCATCCGCGGGGCGAACCGGCAACAGACCGTCGTGCTGCTCGACGGGCTGCGGCTCGAGTCCGCCACCGCGGGCGCCGCCTCGCTGGAGGCGATCCCCCTCGAGGCGATCGAGCGCATCGAGATCCTGCGCGGGCCGGCCTCGTCACTCTACGGCGCCGACGCGATCGGCGGCGTGATCCAGGTGTTCACGCGCCGCGGCGGGGCGGGCGTCGCGGCGAACGCGAGCGCCGGCTACGGCACCCACGCCACCGCGACAGGCAGCGCGGGCGTCTTGGGCGCGTCGGGACCGCTCCGCTATGCGCTGCAGGTCGGCGCACGACGCAGCGACGGCTTCAACGCCATCGTCAATCCGGCGAATTTCTCGTGGGATCCGGATCGCGACGGTTATGCGTCCGCGAGCGTGACCGCCTCGGCGAGCGTCGAATGGAGGCAGGACCAGCGCGCCGGCGTGCAGTTCTTCCGCAACCGGCTCGACAGCCAGTTCGACGGCGGCGGCGCCTACGATGATCGCACCGTCACGACGCTCGAGGCGTGGCAGGTCGACAGCCGCAACACGATCACGCCGCAATGGAGCTGGACGCTCGCCGCCGGCCGGAGCAGCGACGATTCGGTCTCGACCACCGCGTTCGGCAGCTTTTCGTTCCGCACGCGCGACACCCAGTTCCGCTGGCAGCACGACGTAGCGCTGCCGGCCGGCGACCTGTCGGTCGCCTACGAGCGACGCGAGGAGCGGGTCGACGACGATGCCGGGTTCGTGGTGACGACGCGCGACACCGATGCGGTCGTCGCCGTCTACCGGCTCGTCACGGGGCCGCATGCGCTGCAGGCGAACCTGCGCCACGACGACTCGTCGCAGTTCGGCGGCACCACGACCGGCACGCTCGCGTGGGGCTGGCGCTTTGCGCCCGGCTGGCGCCTGACCGCGAGCGGCAGCACCGCGTTCAAGGCGCCGACGTTCAACGACCTCTATTTCCCCGGCTTCTCGAATCCCGACCTGGTGCCCGAGACCGCCCGAAATCTCGAAGGCGGCCTCGCATGGACCGGGTCGGCGGGCGACGCGCGCATCGACGCGCGCGCCACCGCGTGGCTCAATCGCGTGCGCTCGCTGATCGTGTTCCAGTGCGACGCGAGCTTCGCCTGCGCTCCACGGAACGTCGACCGCGCCACGCTCAAGGGCGTCACGCTCGCGCTCGATGCCGCGCTGCGCGACACCACGCTCAAGGCCTCGCTCGACCTGCAGTCGCCCACCGACGACGCCACCGGTCGCCTGTTGCCGCGCCGCGCCCGCGCGCACGGAGCGCTCTCCGCGCGCCAGCGCAGCGGCCCGTTCGTCGTCGGCGCCGAGCTCGTCGCGTCCTCGGAGCGCTACGACGATGCCGAGAACACGCGCCGGATGGCCGGCTACGCGATCGTCAACCTCTTCGGCGAGTGGATCGTCGGGCGCGGCGTGACGCTGTTCGTGCGCGGCGACAACGTGCTCGACCGCGACTACGAGCTCGCGGCCGACTACTCGACCGGCGGCGCGCAATGGTTCGCGGGCGTGCGATGGGCGTTGTGACGGCACGCGGCGCGATCGTGCTCGTCGCGCTCGTCGCCGCGTCGGCCCAGGCGGCGCGCGTCGTCGACGATACCGGCGCGGCGGTCGAGCTGCCCGCGCCGGCGCAGCGCATCGTCACGCTCGCACCCCACGCCGCGGAGCTGGTCGCCGCAGCCGGTGCGGCGGCACGGCTCGTCGCCGTGGGCGCACGAACCGACCAGCCGCCGCGAGCGCGTGACTTGCCGGTGGTCGGCGACGCCAACGCGATCGACGTCGAGCGCATCGTGGCGCTCGCGCCGGACCTCGTCGTCACCTGGCCGTGGACCTCGCCCGCGCAGGTCGCGCGCCTGCGCGACCGCGGCATCCCGGTGTTCACGACGGCGCCGCGCACGATCGACGCGATCGCCGGAGACATCGAGCGGCTGGGCGCGCTCGCCGGCACGGATGCGGCGGCGGCACGGTCCGCAGGCGCTTTCCGCGCGCGGCTCGCCGCACTCGCCGACGGTGCCCGCTCGCGTCAGCACGTTCGCGTGTTCTACCAGCTTTCCGATGCACCGCTCTACACGATCGGCGCCGGCCACACGATCACGCAGGCGATCGCGCTGTGCGGCGGCGAGAACGTGTTCGGCACGCTGCCGGTGCCCGCGCCGGTGGTCAATGTCGAGGAGGTGCTGGCGCAGGCACCGGCGCTGGTCGTGGCCGGCACCGAGGGCGCGCGGCGCCCGCGCTGGCTCGACGACTGGCGCCGCTGGCCGGCGCTCCCCGCGGCACGCGACGCCGGCCTGGCGGTGGTCGACGCCGACCTGCTGCACCGGCCCGGCCCGCGGTTCGTCGAGGGCGTCGCCCAGCTCTGCGCCGCGATCGCGCGGGCGCGCTGAACCGGAACTACGCAGTCGCGGCGAGTAGAATGGCCGGCCACGGCGAGCATGACGCGAAGGACGGATGAACAAGGCTTTCACGCGCGAGAGCGACGACCCCGTCGAGGAAGACGACGACGTCGAGGCCGGTCCCGCGCTGCCCGTGGGAACGCGCAACTACATGACCCCGGGTGGCTTCGCGCGGCTCAGGGCGGAGCTCGAGACGCTGGTAGGCACCGAGCGGCCCTCGCTGGTCGCGACGGTGGCGTGGGCCGCGTCGAACGGCGATCGCTCCGAGAACGGCGACTACCTGTACGGCAAGAAGCGCCTGCGCGAGATCGACCGGCGCATCCGCTTCCTGGTCAAGCGCCTCGACGCGGCCGAGGTCGTCGACCCCGCGACGCGCGCGCGCGACGGCGGCGACCAGGTCTGGTTCGGCGCGACGGTCGACTACGCGACGCGCGACGGCGAGCGCCGCACGATCAGCATCGTCGGCATCGACGAGACCGACACCGCGCGCGGTTACGTGTCGTGGATCTCGCCGGTCGCGCGCGCGCTGACCAAGGCGCGCGAGGGCGACATCGTCCCGCTGCGCACGCCGGCCGGCTCCGACGAACTCGAGGTGCTCGCGGTGCGCTACGTGCCCCTCGTCACGGGCGACCCCCCGCGTTCGTCGGGTGCGGGTTGACGGTCCCGCCCGCTGCCCTCACCATAAGCCGATGGACCACGACCTCGCGGCGCTCGAGCAAAAACTCGCCGCGCTGATCGCGCACACGCGCGCGCTCCGCGCTGCGAACGAGGACCTGCGCACGCGCCTCGCGCAGTCGCAGGCGCACGAGCGCGTGCTCGACGAGCGCATGCGCGCCGCCGCGGCACGGCTGGATGCGCTGCTCGCGCGGATGCCGGCGGAATGACCGTCATGCCGGCCCGCGCCGCTCCGGACAAGTCGCTGCAGCTCGACGTGTCGATCCTCGGCCGCGACTACAAGGTCGCCTACCGCGAATCCGAGCGCGCCGAGCTGATGCAGGCGGTCGCGCTGCTCGACGCGCGCATGCGCGAGATCCGCGATGCCGGCAAGGTCGCGGCGATCGATCGCATCGCGGTGATGGCCGCGCTCAACCTCGCGCACGAGGTGCTGCGTACGCGGGGCACGGACAGGTCCGCGGGGACCGCGCCGATTGACGACACCCGGGCGCAGCGTAGAATCCAGGCGATGCACTCCGTGATCGACCAGGTGCTCGCTGGCCAGGACAAGCTGATCTGACCTTTCGTGCCGCGCGCTTTCGCGGCGACGTACCTTCCCATCCCCTGCGGTGTTCGACACCTGGCCTGACATTCCTTGAACCAATGCCTAACGGCGAGGCTGCCGAGCCTTAAGCGAGCTTGTGTGCGCTCCCTACGCGGAAGCGCCTGATGGCTCCGGCAGGCGGCCACCCTGAACTGTGGTTCAGGATGCGGCCAGACGGCACTTGCGGGGACCCTTGGAAAACGCGACGGCGCCGAATGGCGCCGTCGCGTTTTGGGCGATAGGCGATGGGCGATAGGATGTCTCGTCGAATCGCACGTCGCGACATCCCTATCGCCTATCGCCCATCGCCGCCTTCCGCCCCGGTTTTGGGGGAAAGGGGATGGCGATAGGATGTCTCGCCGGTTCGCGCGTCGCGACGTCACCATCACCCATCACCCATCGCCTATCGCCCATCGCCGCCTCATGCCTTTCTGGTTGATGAAATCCGAGCCCGACGAGATGTCGATCGACGATCTCGCCCGGCTGCCGCGCAAGACCGCACCGTGGACCGGGGTGCGCAACTACACGGCGCGCAACTTCATGCGCGACGCGATGGCGGTCGGCGACCTCGCCTTCTTCTACCACTCGAGCTGCCCGGAGCCGGGCATCGCGGGCGTCGTGCGCATCTTTGCGCCGGCGCATCCCGACGAGACCCAGTTCGACCCGACGAGCGACTACTACGACGCCAAGGCCACGCGTGCCGCGCCCCGGTGGCAGTGCGTCGACGTGACGTTCGTCGAGAAGACGCGGCTCGTGTCGATCGCGGAAATGCGCGCCACCCGGGCGCTCGCGGGCATGATGACGCTGCAGCGAGGCAACCGCCTGTCGATCACGCCGGTGACCGACGGCGAATGGAAGGCGGTGCTGAAGCTCGCGGCCAGCAGGCCGAAGGCCCGATGACCCGCATCGTGTGGCACGGGAGGCGCGCAGGCCCGGGCGCGGCATGAACCTCGCGCTGATCCCGATCTTCGCCGCGCTGGGCGTGTTCGTCGGGTTCATGGCCGGCCTGCTCGGCATCGGCGGCGGCTTCACGATCGTGCCGGTGCTGGTGGAAGTGTTCGCGCACGAAGGCGTGGCGACGCGCCACCTGCTGCCGCTCGCGATCGGCACGTCGGCGGCGACGATCGTCTTCACCGCGTTCGCGTCGGCACGCGCGCATCACCTGCGCGGCGCGGTCGCGTGGCCGGTGGTGCGCGCGATGGCGCCGGGGCTGGTCGCCGCGTCGCTCCTGGGCGCGCACGTCGCGAGCGCGCTGCCGATGCGCGTCCTCGCGGCGATCTTCGGCAGCGTCATTTGGCTCACGTCGTGGCAGATGGCGCGCAACGCGACGCCGCACCCGACGCGCGAGCTGCCGGGCCGGCTCGCGCTGTTCGGCATGGGCTCGTTGATCGGGCTCATCGCCGGCATGGTCGGCACGGGCGGCGCGTTCCTCGCCGTGCCGTTCATGACCCGCTGCAACATCAAGGTGCACACGGCGGTCGCGACGTCGGCCGCGATCGGCTGGCCGGTGTCGGTCGCCGCCACGATCGGCTATGTGCTCGCCGGGCTGCCGCAGGACGACCTGCCGCGCTACTCGGTGGGCTATGTCTACCTGCCCGCGCTGGTCGTCATCGCGATCGCCAGCATGGCGCTCGCGCCGCTCGGCGCGCGCGTCGCGCACGCCTGGCCGGTCGCGCGCCTCAAGCGCGCGTTCGCGCTGATGCTGTTCGTCCTGGGCGCGTGGATGTGGTGGAAGGCGGTGAGCTGACGTCGCATAGTTCAACGTCTGCGCACACCGGGCATCATGCCGCTCGACCCGCGGGCTCCGAGGTTCAGTCTGCCGCGGTCGCGGGCTCGTAGCCGAAGCGCTCGCCCGGCTCGCCACCCGCCGTCACGCTGACGGCGCAGTACTTGAACTCGGGGATCTTGCCGAACGGATCGAGTGCCGGGTTGGTGAGCAGGTTCGCCGCGGCCTCGTAGTAGCAGAACGGCAGGAAGATCGCGTGGCGCGGCATGCCGTCGTCGGCGCGCGCAAAGAGCGCCACCTCGCCGCGGCGCGTGGCCACCGTGATGGCGCCGCCCGGCGCGACGCCGAGCTCGGCGAGGTCGGCCGGATGGAGCGACGCGACCGGCGCGGGCTCGATCGCGTCGAGGACCTCGGTGCGGCGCGTCATGCTGCCGGTGTGCCAGTGCTCGAGCTGCCGCCCGGTGATGAGCACCCACGGATACGTGCCGTCCGGCTGCTCGTCCGCGCGGATCAGCGATGCGGGCACGAGCCGTGCCCGTCCGCTCCGGGTCGGGAAGCGCTCGGTGAACACGACGCGCTCGCCCGGATCGCCTTCGCGCTCGCACGGGTAGGTGACCGCGCTCTCGCGCTCGAGGCGCTCCCAGGTGATGCCCGCGATCGACGGCATCGCCAGCCGCATCTCGTCGAACACGTCGCGCGGATGCGCGTAGCGCCAATCGAGCCCCAGGCGGCGGCCCATGTCGATGATGATCGCGAGGTCCTGGCGCGCCTCGCCGGGAGGCTCGAGCGCCTGGCGGCCGAGCTGCACCGTGCGATCGGTGTTGGTGAAGGTGCCGGTCTTCTCGGGGAACGCCGACGCGGGCAGGATCACGTCGGCGAGATAGCAGGTCTCGGTCAGGAAGATGTCCTGCACGACCAGCATCTCCAGCTTGGCGAGCGCCGCGCGCGCGTGGTTCGCGTCGGGGTCCGACATCGCCGGGTTCTCGCCCATGATGTACATGCCGCGGATGTCGCCGGCCTCGACCGCATGCATGATCTCCACCACGGTGAGCCCCGGCTGCGGATCGAGCTTCGCGCCCCACAGCTTTTCGAACTGGGCTCGGAGCCCGGCGTCGTCGACGCGCTGGTAGTCCGGGAACACCATCGGGATCAACCCCGCGTCCGAGGCGCCCTGCACGTTGTTCTGGCCGCGCAGCGGATGCAATCCGGTGCCCGGCCGGCCGATCTGGCCGGTCAGCATCGTCAGCGCGATCAGGCAGCGCGCGTTGTCGGTGCCGTGGATGTGCTGCGAGATCCCCATGCCCCACAGGATCATCGATGCCTTGGACGTGGCGAACGCCCGCGCGACCTCGCGGATCGACTCGGCGGGAAGGCCGACCACCGGCGCCATCGCTTCGGGGCTGAACGCGGCGACGTTGCGCGCGATCTCCTCGTAGCCGCTGGTGCGGTCGGCGACGAAATCGCGATCGACCAGCCCTTCCTCGACGATCGCGTGCATCATCGCGTTGAGGAGCGCGACGTCGGTGTCGGGCCGGAACTGCAGGTAGCGCCACGCGTGGCGCGCGAGCTCGGAGCGGCGTGGATCGGCGAGGATCAGCCGCGTCCCCTTCTTGGTGGCGTTCTTGATCCAGGTCGCGGCGACCGGGTGGTTCACCACCGGGTTCGCGCCGATCAGGAGCACGACGTCGGCCTCGAGCACGTCCATCACCGGGTTCGACACCGCGCCCGAGCCGATGCCCTCGAGCAGCGCCGCGACGCTCGACGCGTGGCACAGCCGCGTGCAGTGGTCGACGTTGTTGCTGCCGAAGCCGGTGCGCACGAGCTTCTGGAACAGGTAGGCCTCCTCGTTGCCCCCTTTCGCCGAGCCGAAGCCGGCGAGCGCGCGGGGACCGCGCTCATCGCGGATGCGCGAAAGCGCGCCGCTCGCGCGCTCCATCGCCTCCTCCCAGCTCGCCTCGCGGAACACGGCGGACGGATTCGCGGGGTCGACGCTCCCCAGCGGGTCCTTCGGCACGCCGTCGCGGCGGATCAGCGGCCTGGTGAGGCGCTGCGGATGCGAGACGTAGTCGAACCCGAAGCGACCCTTGACGCACAGCCGCTCCTGGTTCGCCGGGCCGTCGCGGCCCTCGACGCGCGCGATCGCGTTGTCGTTGACGTGGTAGGTGATCTGGCAGCCCACGCCGCAGTACGGGCACACCGACGCGACCTTCCTGTCCACCGGCACGAGGTACGCGTCGTGGGCGGGCGCGAGCGCCCCGGTCGGGCACGCCTGGACGCACTCGCCGCAGGCGACGCAGGTGGAGGCACCCATCGGGTCGTCGAGGTCGAACACGATCGCCGAATGCGCGCCGCGGTACGCGTAGCCGATCACGTCGTTGACCTGCTCCTCGCGGCAGGCGCGCACGCAGCGCGTGCACTGGATGCAGGCGTCGAGGTTGACGGCCATCGCCGGGTGCGACAGGTCGGCGCGCGGTTGCGCACGCATCGGGAAGCGCGGCGCACCGATGCCGAGCCTGCGCTTCCAGAGGGCGAGCTCCGAGTCGGGCTTGTAGACGCGCTCCGGCACGTCGGCGGCGAGGAGCTCGACGATCATCTTCTGTGCGTTGGTGGCGCGCGCGCTGTCGCTCGTCACTTCCATGCCCGCGGTCGGCGCGCGGCAGCACGACGGGGCGAGCACGCGCTCGCCCTTGATCTCCACCATGCACGCGCGGCAGTTGCCGTCGGGACGCATGCCGGGCTTGTAGCAGAGCCGCGGGATCGCCACGCCGAGGCGGTCGGCGACTTCGATGATCGTTTCTCCCGGCGCGGCGGCGACCTCGGCCCCGTTCAGCGTGAACGCGACGGTCGTTTGCGCGAGGAGGGCGTCGTGCGGGGCGTTCATGGCGGCAAGCTTACGCCTCGAGCTCGTGCGGGAAGTACTTGACCACGCACGCGATGGGGTTGGGGGCCGCCTGGCCGAGCCCGCAGATCGACGCGTCGGCCATCGCCGCCGAGAGCTCGGCGAGCAGCGCGGTATCCCAGCGCGGACGCTCCATCAGGGCGACCGCCTTCTCGGTGCCGACGCGGCACGGCGTGCACTGGCCGCACGACTCGTCGGCGAAGAAGCGCATCAGGTTGAGGGCGGCGTCGCGCGCGGTGTCGTGCTGCGACAGCACGATCACGGCGGCCGAGCCGATGAAGCAGCCGTGCGGCTGCAGCGTGTCGAAGTCGAGCGGCACGTCGCCGAGCGACGCGGGCAGGATGCCGCCCGAGGCGCCGCCGGGCAGATAGGCGTAGAACGTGTGGCCCTCCAGCATGCCCCCGCAGTACTCGTCGATCAGCTCGCGTACGGTGATGCCGGCCGGCGCGAGATGCACGCCGGGCTTCCGCACGCGGCCCGACACCGAAAACGAGCGCAGCCCCTTGCGGCCGTGGCGCCCGTGGCCGGCGAACCACGCGCCGCCCTTCTCGAGGATGTCGCGCACCCAGTAGAGCGTCTCCAGGTTGTGCTCGAGCGTCGGGCGGCCGAACAGGCCGACCTGCGCGACGTAGGGCGGACGCAGGCGCGGCATCCCGCGCTTGCCCTCGATCGACTCGATCATCGCGGACTCTTCGCCGCAGATGTAGGCGCCCGCGCCGCGGCGCAGCTCGATCGCCGGCAGCGCGCACGGCGGGTCGCGCACGAGCGCGGCGATCTCGCGCTCGAGCAGCGCGCGGCAGGCGGCGTATTCATCTCGCAGGTAGAGGTAGACCGCGTCGATGCCCACGGCCCAGGCGGCGATCAGCATGCCTTCGAGGAAGCGGTGCGGATCGCGCTCGAGGTAGTGGCGATCCTTGAACGTCCCCGGCTCGCCTTCGTCGATGTTCACCGCCATCAGCCGCGGCGCAGGCTCGGCGCGCACGATCTTCCATTTGCGGCCGGCCGGGAAGCCGGCGCCGCCCAGTCCGCGCAGCGCGGAGGTCTCGAGCTCGGCCACCACCGCGTCGGCGGTGCGCTGTCCCGACACGCATTCGAGGAGCGTCCGGTAGCCGCCGTCGCGGCGGTACGCGGCGTAGCCGACGGCCTCCGTGGCGGGCGCCTCGGTCCGGCGCGAGCGCACGGCGCTCGCGACCTTGTCCACGGTCGCGCCGTCGACGGGATGGCGCCCGACCACCGCGACCGGGGCGTGCTCGCAGCGGCCCACGCACGGCGCCCCGATGACGCGAACGTCGGACAGGCCGAGTCGCTCGAGCGACGCCCTCAACGCCTCGGCGCCCGCCATGCGGCACGACAGCGTCTCGCACACGCGCACGGTGATCGCGGGCGGGCGAGCGTCGCCCTCCTTCACGACGTCGAAGTGGTGGTAGAACGTCGCGACTTCGTAGACCTCGGTCGACGCGAGCTTGAGCTCCGCGGCGAGCGCGACCAGGTGCGCCGCGGGCAGGCAGCCGTGCGCGTCCTGGATCCGGTGCAGGAACTCGATCAAGAGGTCCGCGCGGCGCGGCGCGTCGCCGAGCAGCGCGCGCACGTCGGCGAGCGCCGCAGGGTCGACGGCGCGGCCCTTCGGCGTGCTGCGCGTCCCGCGCCGCGTCCCGAGGCGCGTCGTGTCGACGACCGTGGTCCGCGTCATCGCCGCCCCAGGAGGCGCACCGTCAAGGCTCGCCGGCTTTCGCCGTGTCGGGGGGGTTGAGCTCCGCGGCGCGGGCGCGATGGCGCAGCGCGCCGATGGCGCCGGACACGAGCGGCCAGCACAGCAGCACGACCGCGAGCGTCATGATCGAGCCGACCAGCCCGTTCGACCAGAACACGCCGACACTGCCGCCCGACAACAGCATCGACTGCCGGAAGCTGGTCTCGGCCATGTCGCCCAGCACCAGCGCGAGCACCAACGGCGCGAGCGGGTAGCGGAGCTTCTTGAAGAAATAGCCGACGACGCCGAACACCACCATCATGACGACGTCGAACATGTTGTTGTGGACGGTGTAGGCGCCGACCGCGCAGATCACGACGATCACCGGGGCGATGATCGAGAACGGGATGCGCAGGATCGCCGCCCACCACGGCACCGTGGTCAGCACGATGATGAGGCCCGCGATGTTGCCGAGGTACATGCTCGCGATCAGCCCCCAGACGAACTCCTTCTTCTCGACGAACAGCAGCGGGCCGGGCTGCAGGCCCCAGATCAGCAGTCCCCCGAGCAGCACCGCGGCGGTCGGCGAGCCCGGGATGCCGAGCGTGAGCATCGGCAGGAGCGCGCTCGTGCCGGCCGCATGCGCCGCGGTCTCCGGCGCGACGACGCCCTCGATGTGACCGGTGCCGAACTTGTCGCGCTCCTTCGACATCCGGCGCGCCATGCCGTAGCTCATGAACGACGCCGGCGTCGCGCCGCCCGGCGTGATGCCCATCCAGCAGCCGATCAGGCAGCCGCGCAGCGACGTCATCCAGTACTTCGGCAGCTTCTTCCAGGTCTCCCAGACCACCTTCGCGTTGATCCTGCCCTGCACGCCCTTGAACGCGAGGCCTTCCTCCATCGTGATCAGGATCTCGCCGAGGCCGAAGAGGCCGATCACCGCGATCAGGAAGTCGAAGCCCTGCAGGAGCTCCATGTGGCCGAAGGTCATGCGCAACTGGCCGGTGACGATGTCGAGGCCCACCGCGGCGAGCGCGAAGCCGATCATCATCGCGGCGATCGTCTTCGCGGGCGGCTCGCGGCTCATGCCGATGAAGCTGCAGAAGGTCAGGAACTGCACCGAGAAGTACTCGGGCGGGCCGAACTTGAGCGCGAAGCGCGCGACCAGCGGCGCGAGGAAGGTGATGACCAGCACCGCGACGAACGCGCCGATGAACGACGACGTGAACGCGGCGGTCATCGCCTCCCCGGCGCGGCCCTGCTGCGCCATCGGGTACCCGTCGAACGTCGTCGCGACCGACCACGGCTCGCCGGGGATGTTGAACAGGATCGACGTGATCGCCCCGCCGAACAGCGCACCCCAGTAGATGCACGACAGCATGATGATCGCCGAGGTCGGCGGCATCGTGAACGTGAGCGGCAGCAGGATCGCGACGCCGTTCGCGCCGCCCAGGCCGGGCAGCACGCCGATCAGCACCCCGAGCAGGATGCCGACCAGCATGAACAGCAGGTTCTTCCAGGTCAGCGCGACCGCGAAGCCCTGCATCAGGTTGCCGATGTCATCCACGGGCTACGCCTCGTCGGGTCGCGCGGCCGGGACCGGTCGCACGGGGGCGAGCGGCGCCGACCATGAGGCCGGCGGCGCCAGGGTGAGTAGAGCGGGCGGGACGCTTCATGCCCGCGTCAGTAGCCGAGCATCCGCTCGAGCGGGCCCTTGGGCAGGGCGACCAGGAACCAGACCTCGAACAGCAGGAACATCGCGAGCGGGACGCCGATCGACACCGCCCCCGTCGCCAGCCACCGGTAGCGTCCCTTCCACACCATGAACGCGCCGATGAACAGCGCCGAGGCGACGTAGATGCCGACGAACTTGATCGCGACGACATAGGCGATCGTCGGCAGCAGCATCGAGAGCACCGGCACGAGCCGCTCCCGCTCGACGAAAACGTCGTCGGCGAGCTTGCGCCAGCGCAGGAGCGCGCTGCCGGCGATCCACGCACCGGACGCGATCAGGCAGGTGCCGGTCAGGAACGGGAAGTACCCGGCCTCCGGACCGTCGCTCCCCCACTTCGCGCCGATGCGGACGCTGTCGGTCATCACCAGCACGCCGCCGGCGCAGATCAGCAGCGCCACGACGAGCTCGACCCAGCGCGTCGCGGGGCCGCCGCGCGGGGCGGCGGCCTCGCCTTGCGTCTTGGACGCCATTGGCTACTTCGCCAGGAAGCCGGCTTCCTGCATCAGGTTGCGGTGCTCGACCTCCGCCTTCCCGACCCAGTCGGTGTACTGCTTGCCGGTCATGAACGTGGTGTTGAACGCCGCGTCCTCGGTGTACTTCTTCCACTCCGGCAGCTCGCGGACCTTCTTGAACAGGTCGACGTAGAAGTCCACCTGCTCCTGCGACACGCCCGCGGGCATGAAGATGCCGCGGAGCATCACGTACTCGACGTCGAGGCCCGCCGACTTGCAGGTCGGGATGTCCTGCCACGACATCGTGCTCGTGACCTTCGCCGGGTAGGGCATCGGCTTGCTGTCGAACACGCACAGCGGACGCAGTGCGCCGGAGCGCCAGTGCGCGATCGCCTCGATCGGGTTGTTGACGGTCGAGTCGACGTGCTTGCCGACGAGCTGCACGGCGACGTCGCCGCCGCCCTTGAACGGGATGTAGGTCAGCTTCTTGCCGACCGCCTTCTCGAGCGCGACCGTGATGATCTGGTCCTCCTGCTTCGACCCGGTCCCGGCCATCTTGTACTTGCCGTTCTCGCCCGCCTTGAGCGCCGCGACGTACTCCGCGGTGGTCTTGTAGGGCGACTCGGCGTTGACCCACAGCACGAACTCGTCGAGCGCGAGCATCGAGACCGGCGTCAGGTCCTTCCAGTTGAACGGCACCCCGGTGGCGAGCGGCGTCGTGAACAGGTTGGACAGGGTGATCACGACCTTGTGCGGGTCGCCCTTGGCGTTCTTCACGTCGAGGAAGCCTTCCGCGCCGGCGCCGCCCGACTTGTTGACGACGACGAACGGCTGCTTCATCAGGCTGTGCTTCGCGACGACGCCTTGCAGGAAGCGCGCCATCTGGTCGGCGCCGCCGCCGGTCCCGGCGGGAACGACGAATTCGACCGGCTTGGTCGGCTCCCAGGCCGCCAGTGCGGGGGAGGCGACGGCGACGAGGCCCGTCGCGAGCGCTCCCGCGAGGACAGTGCGACGGAAGGTGGGGCTAATCATGACTCCTCCTAGGGTTTCCGGTTGGAACCGCCCGCGCGGGCTCTCGTGACGAGCCGGGCCGCGGCAGGCGGGTGGGGCAGGACCTTAACGCATCGCGCATCCCCGGCGACGACGCGTCCCTACGCCTTGATCAGGCCCGCGCCGCGGGCCCACTTGTACTTCGCGCCGAGCACCATCACCGGCATTTCGGTCGAGTACGGATAGGCGGGCACGCCGTGGTCGAACAGGTACTCGGCGGCTTCCTCGACCTCGACGTCACCGGCCAGCGACGCGACGACGGGCTTGCTGATGCCCCTCGCGCGGAACTCCTCGACCACCTCCGCGACGAGCTTCGCGAACACCATCGGCGGCGTCACGATCGTGTGCCAGTAGCCGAGGATCAGCGCGTGGATGCGCGGATCCTCGAGCCCGAGCCGGATCGTGTTCTGGTAGGTCTTCGGCGGCTCGCCGCCGGTGATGTCGACCGGGTTGCCGGCCGCGCCGAACGGCGGGATGAACTTGCGGAACGCGACGTCGAGGTCGGCGGGCATCGCCATCAGCTTCAGCCCGTTGTCGACGCACGCGTCGGACAGGAGCACGCCCGACCCGCCGGCGCCGGTGATGATCACGACGTTCTCGCCCTTGGGCGTGGGCAGCACGGGAATCGCGCGCGCGTACTCGAGCATCTCGCGCAGCGCCTTCGCGCGGATCACGCCGGACTGGCGCAGCACGTCGTCGTAGATCTTGTCGTTGCCGGCGAGCGCGCCGGTGTGCGAGCTCGCCGCGCGCGCGCCCATGCTGGTGCGGCCGGCCTTGAGCACGACCACGGGCTTCTTCATCGACACGCGCTTCGCGACCTCGGCGAATGCGCGGCCGTCCTTCAGGTCCTCGCAGTGCTGCGCGATGATGTGCGTGTTGTCGTCCTGCTCGAAGAACGTGAGCAGATCATCCTCGTCGATGTCCGACTTGTTGCCCAGCCCCACGATCGCGGAGACGCCCATCTTGGCCGAGCGCGAGAAGCCGATGATCGCCATCCCGATGCCGCCCGACTGCGACGACAGCGCGGCGTGCCCCTTGACGTCGTAGGCGGTGCAGAACGTCGCGCAGAGGTTCTTCCAGGTGTAGTAGAAGCCGTAGATGTTGGGGCCCATCAGGCGCACGCCGTACTTGTGGCCGATCGCCTGGATCTCCTTCTGGCCCTCGACGTTGCCGGTCTCGGCGAACCCGGACGGGATCAGCACCGCGCCGGGGATCTTCTTCTCGCCGCATTCGACCAGCGCGGCCGCGACGAACTTGGCGGGGATCGCGAACACCGCGACGTCGATCGTCCCGGGCACGTCCTTCACGCTCTTGTACGCCTTCATCCCCATGATCTCGTCGGCCGACGGGTTGATCGGGTAGATCTTCCCCTGGTAGCCGCCGTTGATCAGGTTCTTCATCACCGAGTTGCCGATCTTGCCGGCCTCGCCGGAGGCGCCGATGACCGCGACCGCGTCGGGCTTCATGATGCGGTTCATGTCGCGCACGATGTCCGCGTGCTTGGGACGGAACCGCGCGGGGGGCGGATTCCAGTCGCACACGATGCGCACGTCCGCCGCGACCGCGCCGGCCTTCGATGCAAACACCGGGTTGAGATCCAACTCGGCGATCTCGGGGAAGTCGGCGACCAGCTGCGACACGTTGCGGATCACCGTCGCCAGCGCGTTGCGGTTCACCGGATCGGCGCCGCGCACGCCCTTCAGGATCTCGGCGGCGGCGATGCCGTCCAGCATCGACAGCGCGTCGTCCTTGCTCGCCGGCGCGAGCCGGAACGTCACGTCCTTCATCACCTCGACCAGCACGCCGCCCAGGCCGAACGCGACCAGCTTGCCGAACGACGGGTCGGTGACGGCGCCGATGATCACCTCCTGCCCGCCGCCCACCATCTGCTGCACCTGGACGCCGTGCACGACCGCCTTGCGGTTGTGCTTCTTCGCGTTGGCGAGGATCGTCACGTAACCCTTCCTGACGTCCGCGGCGCTCTTCACGCCGACGATCACGCCGCCGGCCTCGGTCTTGTGCAGGATGTCCGGCGACACGACCTTCAGCACGACGGGGTAGCCCACCTTGGTCGCGAGCTTCGCGGCCTCGGCCGCGTTCTTCGCGACGCCTTCCTTCGGCACCGGGATGTCGTACGCGTCGCAGACCAGCTTGCCCTCGGGCGCGGTCAGCGACGTCCGCCCGTCGGCCTTGACGGCGTCGAGGACCTTGCGCACCGCGGTCTTGTTGTTCGCCATGGCTTTCCCGTTCGTTGGTGGGTCAGAGCACGTGTTCCGCGCGCAGCGCGGCGATGTCGCTCGCGGAATAGCCGAGCTCGCGCATCACCTCGTCGGTGTGCTCGCCGAGGAGCGGCGAGCGGACCACCTCGGTCGGGCTGTCCGACATCTTGATCGGGTTGCCGACCGTCAGGTACTTGCCTCGCGTGGGATGGTCGACCTCAACGACGGTGCCGGTCGCGCGGAGCGAGGGCTCCTCGGCGATCTCCTTCATCGACAGGATCGGCCCGCACGGGATGTCGTGCTGGTTGAGGATGTCCATCGCCTCGAACTTGGTCTTGGTCTTGGTCCATTCCTCGATCTTGCCGAAGATCTCCATCAGGTGCGGCAGGCGCGCCTTGGGCGTCGCGTAGCGCGGGTCGGACAGCCATTCGGGGCGCCCGATCACCTCGCAGATGTCCTTCCACACCGGCGCCTGCGTGATGAAGTAGATGTACGCGTTGGGGTCGGTCTCCCAGCCCTTGCACTTGAGGATCCAGCCCGGCTGCCCGCCGCCGGACGCGTTGCCGGCGCGCGGCACCGCGTCGCCGAACGAGCCGTTCGGGTACTGCGGGTATTCCTCCATCACGTGCGTGCGGTCGAGGCGCTGCTGGTCGCGGAGCTTCACGCGGCACAGGTTCAGCACGCCGTCCTGCATCGCCGCGAGCACCTTCTGGCCGCGTCCGGTCGACTTGCGCTGGTAGAGCGCCGCGACGATGCCGAGCGCGAGGTGCAGCCCGGTGCCGGAATCGCCGATCTGCGCGCCGGTCACGAGGGGCGGACCGTCGTCGAAGCCGGTCGTCGACGCCGCGCCGCCGGCGCATTGCGCGACGTTCTCGTAGACCTTGCAGTCCTCGTAGGGGCCGGGGCCGAAGCCCTTGACCGAGGCGACGATCATCCTCGGGTTCAGCTGCTGGATGCGCTCCCACGTGAAGCCCATCCGGTCGAGCGCGCCCGGCGCGAAGTTCTCGACCAGCACGTCGCAATGCCTGACCAGCGCCTCGATCACCGCCTTGCCCTTGGGATTCTTCGCGTCGATGGTGATCGAGCGCTTGTTGTGGTTCAGCATCGTGAAATAGAGGCTGTCCACGTTCGGGAGGTCGCGCAGCTGCCCGCGCGTGATGTCCCCTTCGCCCGCCCGCTCGATCTTGATGACGTCGGCGCCGAACCAGGCCAGCAGCTGGGTGCAGGTCGGCCCCGACTGGACGTGCGTGAAGTCGAGGATGCGAACGCCGTCGAGTGCTTTGGTCATCGTCTGTTCCTGGAGGATCGGTGCGAAGGAATCGGGGTCACTTCTTCTTGGCCGCTGGTCGGCGACATCGGCTCGTGCAT
>DATLIR010000049.1:0-14148 GCA_035539315.1 Casimicrobiaceae bacterium | reverse complement strand
ACCTTGACGAACAGCGGCGCACCGGGCACCGATTTCAACATCGGCGGTTCGGTTGACGTCCCGTCGACTGCGGACGGCACCTACTCCGGCAACATCGTGGTGACGGTCGACTATCAGTAGTTTGAACCCCGGGGCCTAAATCGCTACATCGGCCCCATGTACACCACCGAGCTTTCGAAGAACGTCAAGCCGATCGAGACCGCTGAGGATCCCGAACTCGTTGCGGCGTTCGAAGCGCGCGTCGCAGCGGACGAATTTATTGAGCCGAAGGATTGGATGCCGGACGCCTATCGCAAGACGCTCGTCCGCCAGATCCAGCAGCATGCGCATTCGGAGATCGTCGGCATGCTCCCCGAAGGCAACTGGGTGACGCGCGCGCCGACGCTCAAGCGCAAGGCGATCCTGATGGCGAAGATCCAGGACGAGGGGGGCCACGGACTCTACCTGTATTCCGCCGCCGAGACGCTCGGCGTGTCGCGCGACGACCTGATCGCCGACCTGCACGCCGGCAAGGTCAAGTACTCGTCGATCTTCAACTACCCGACGCTCAACTGGGCCGACATCGGCACGATCGGCTGGCTCGTCGACGGCGCGGCGATCATGAACCAGATCCCGCTGTGCCGCTGCAGCTACGGCCCCTACGCGCGCGCGATGGTGCGCATCTGCAAGGAGGAGTCGTTCCACCAGCGCCAGGGCTTCGACATCATGATGGCGATGTGCCGCGGCAGTGCCGAGCAGAAGGCGATGGCGCAGGATTCGCTGAACCGCTGGTGGTGGCCCTCGCTGATGATGTTCGGCCCGCCCGACGCCGACAGCGTGCATTCCGCGCAGTCGATGCGCTGGAAGATCAAGCTCCTCTCCAACGACGAGCTGCGCCAGCGCTTCATCGACCAGACCGTGCCGCAGGCGGACTACCTCGGGCTCACGGTGCCCGACCCGGCGCTGCGCTGGAACGAGGGGCGCGGCCACTACGACATCGGGCCGATCGACTGGAAGGAATTCCAGGCGGTGCTGCGGGGGCACGGGCCGTGCAACCGCGAGCGGCTGGCCACGCGCGTGAAGGCGTGGGAGGACGGCGCGTGGGTGCGCGAGGCGGCGATGGCGCACGCGGCCAAGAGGCAGCGGCGTGGACGCGAAGAAGCGGCGATTTGCAATGGGCGATAGGCGATAGGGGTGGCGATCGCGCCTTTCTATCGCCCATCGCCGCCTTGAAGGAGTCATCCAATGACCAGCGAATGGCCCCTGTGGGAAGTCTTCATCCGCAGCCAGCACGGGCTGGCGCACAAGCACGCCGGCAGCCTGCACGCGCCGGACGCGGAGATGGCGATCAGGAACGCGCGCGACGTCTACACGCGCCGCAACGAAGGCGTGTCGATCTGGGTGGTCCGCTCGTCCGACGTGGTCGCGTCGTCGCCGGGCGACCGGGAGGCGCTGTTCGATCCGGCGCAGAGCAAGGTGTACCGGCATCCGACGTTCTTCCCGATGCCCGACGAGGTCAAACACCTGTGAATGAGGCGATGGGCGATAGGCGATAGGCGATGGAAGCGTCGGAACGATTCGAGTTCCTGCTGCGCCTCGGCGACAGCCCGCTGGTGCTCGCCCAGCGGCTGTCCGAATGGGTCGGCAAGGGGCCGGTGCTCGAGGAAGACATCGCGCTCACCAACGTCGGGCTCGACCTGCTCGGCCAGGCGCGGCTGTGGCTCGCCTACGCGGGCGAGTTCGAGGGCGAGGGCCGCGACGAGGACGCCCTCGCGTTCCGGCGCGACGCTCACGAGTTCCGCAACGCGCTGCTGGCCGAGCAGCCCAACGGCGACTACGCCGAGACGACGGCGCGCCAGTTCCTGTTCGACCACTGGCACGCGCTGACGCTGCGCGCGCTCGAGCGATCGCATGACGAACGCGTGGCGGCGATCGCCGCCAAGGCATCGAAGGAGGTCGCCTACCATGTCGAGCGCTCGACCGACTGGGTCATCCGCCTCGGCGACGGCACCGAGCTCTCGCATCGGCGCATGCAGGCGGCAATCGACGGCCTGTGGATGTACGCCGGCGAGCTGTTCCTGCCCGACGCGGTCGACGACGCCGCGGCGCAGGCCGGAATCGGGCCGGATCTCGCCGCGCTCGCCGGGCCGTGGCGCACGTCGGTCGCGGCGGCGCTCGACGAGGCCACGTTGACGATCCCCGCCGACGACTGGGCGCAACGCGGCGGCCGGCAGGGCCGCCACACCGAGCACCTCGGCCACCTGCTGACGGAGATGCAGTTCCTGCAGCGCGCCTACCCGGACGCGCGCTGGTGACGATCGCGATGCACGCGCCCATCACGCCCGCCGCGCACGCGACGGTGCCGACGCTCGCCGTGGCGTGGCGCGCGCTGGCCGCGATCCCGGACCCGGAAGTGCCGGTCGTGTCGATCGTCGACCTTGGCATCGTGCGGGCGCTCGCGCGCGACGGCGACAACGTGGTCGTCACGGTGACGCCCACCTACTCGGGCTGTCCGGCGACCGAGCTCATCAGCGCGATGATCCGCGAGGCGCTGGCCGCGGCCGGCTTTCCCCAGGCGCGCATCGACATCGCGCTGTCGCCTCCCTGGACCACCGACTGGATGGCCGCCGATGCGCGACGGCGGCTGCGCGAGTACGGCATCGCGCCGCCGGGGTCCGCCGTGCGCGGCACCGCGTCGGTCGACGTGCGCGGCATCAGCCCATTGCGCCGCGCCGCTACCGTGGTTCCGTGCCCGCGCTGCGGGTCGCTCGACACGCGGCTCACCGCGCAGTTCGGCTCGACCGCCTGCAAGGCGCTGTACCGCTGCGACGCGTGCCTGGAGCCGTTCGATTACTTCAAGCCGCATTGACGCGGGCGATGGGCGATAGGCGATAGGCGATAGGCGATGGGAACCGCTCGCCAGGGGTTCGCGGCTCGCGATGGCTGGACGCGCCCTTCGCATCGCCCATCGCCCAACGCCAATCGCCGCCTCCAAACATCATGAGCCGCTTCCACAAACTCCCCGTCGCGCGCGTCGACCGCGAGACGCGCGACGCGGTCGCCATCACGTTCGCCGTGCCCGACGCGCTCGCCCGCGAGTTCCGCTACGAGCCCGGCCAGCATCTCACGCTCAAGGCGGACATCGGCGGCGCCGACGTGCGCCGCAGCTACTCGATCTGCTCGGCGACGCAGGACGGCGTGCTGCGCGTCGCGATCAAGCGGGCCGCGGACGGCGTGTTCTCGACTTGGGCGAACGAGCGCCTGAAGGCGGGCGACACGGTCGAGGTCATGCCGCCGATGGGGCATTTCAACGTGCCGCTCGACCCCGGGGCGCGCCACCATTACGTCGGCTTCGCCGCCGGCAGCGGCATCACGCCGCTGCTGTCGATCGTCAAGAGCACGCTCGCGGCCGAGCCGCGCTCGCACTTCACGCTGTTCTACGGGAACCGCGCGTCGGGGACGGTGATGTTCCGCGAGGAGCTGGCGGCGCTCAAGGACCGCTGGCTCGACCGCTTCAACCTGGTTCACGTGCTGTCGCGGGAGGCGCAGGACATCGAGCTCCTGCACGGCCGCATCGACCGCGCGCGCGCGGACGCGCTGCTCGACCGCTGGGTGCCGCTCGCCGAGGTCGACGCGGTGTTCGTGTGCGGGCCCGAGGGCATGATGGACGCGGTGACCGCGGCGCTCGGCGCGCGCGGCTTCCCGGCGTCGAAGGTGCGCATCGAGCGCTTCGCCGCGAGCATCCCGAAGCACGAGCACCGGCCGGCACGTCCGGCGGCGGTGGACCGCACCGAAGCCGAGGTGACCGCGATCATCGACGGCGTCCGCAAGACCTTCACGCTCGATCGCACGCGCGAGAACCTGATCGACGGGGCGCTCGCGAACGGTGTCGAGCTCCCGTATTCGTGCCGGGGCGGCGTGTGCTCGACCTGCCGCTGCAAGCTGGTCGAAGGCGAGGTCGACATGGACGTCAACTTCGCGCTCGAGGACTACGAGGTCGCGCGCGGCTTCGTGCTCGCATGCCAGAGCTATCCGGCCACCGACAAGGTCGTCGTGGACTTCGACCAGACAGGAATGGGTTAGGCCACGCGACCACGCGCGACGTGAGCGGGCGCTCGTCGCATCGAATGCCCATCTCCCTCTCCCCGCATCGCGGGGAGAGGGTTGGGGTGAGGGGCGTCCCGCCAAGGTCTGCTAGAGTCGTATTCCCCATCGCAGCACCGCATTCGGAGCATTCAGTGAGCCACCCCCTGTTCGACCAGCACCGCGCGACGCTCGAGCGCGCGCTCGCGGCGATCGCCGAGCGCGGCTACTGGTCGCCCTATCCGGAATCGGCGAGCCCCAAGGTGTACGGCGAGGGCTCGGCGGAGGCCGGCAAAGCCGCCTACGACGCATTGCTCGACCAGCCGTTCCCGATCGACCAGCCCGGCACGATCGGCACGGTCGGCGGCGAGCGCTCGCCCTACGGCGTCGACCTCGGCGTCACCTATCCCAAGGTCGACCTCGACGCGCTGTTCGCCGCCATCGCGAAGGCGCAGGGTCCGTGGCGCGCCGCGGGCCCCGAAGCGTGGGTCGGCGTCTGCCTCGAGGCGCTCGCGCGCATCAACCGAGCGAGCTTCGAGATCGCCAATGCGGTGATGCACACCACCGGCCAGGCGTTCCTGATGGCATTCCAGGCCGGCGGGCCGCACGCCCAGGATCGCGGCCTCGAAGCGGTCGCCTACGCGTACGACCAGATGCGGCGCGTGCCGGAGACGTCGCTGTGGGAGAAGCCGCAGGGCAAGGGCGATCCGCTGCGGATGGAGAAGCGCTTCCGCGTCGTGCCGCGCGGCGTCGGCCTCGTCATCGGCTGCTCCACGTTCCCGACGTGGAACGGCTACCCGGGTCTCTTCGCGAGCCTCGCCACCGGCAACGCCGTGATCGTGAAGCCGCATCCTGCGGCGGTCCTGCCGCTCGCGATCACCGTGCGCATCGTGCGTGGCGTGCTCGCCGACGCAGGCTACGATCCGAACGTCGTGACGCTCGTGGCGCATGCCGCGGACGACGACACGGCGCAGACGCTGGCGCTGCGGCCCGAGGTGCGCATCATCGACTTCACGGGCAGCTCGAAGAACGGCAACTGGCTCGAGCAGCACGCCCGCCAGGCGCAGGTCTACACCGAGAAAGCCGGGGTCAACCAGGTCATCGTCGACTCGACGCGCGACCTCGCGGGGCTCGCGCGGAACCTCGCGTTCTCGCTGTCGCTCTACACCGGCCAGATGTGCACGGCGCCGCAGAACATCTACGTGCCGCGCGGCGGCATCGAGACGGCGGACGGGCACAAGAGCCTCGACGAGGTCGCCAACGCGATCGCCGACGGGGTGAAGAAGCTCCTCGGCGACCCGGCGCGCGCGGTCGAGGTGCTGGGCGCCGTGCAGAACCGCGGGGTGCTCGACCGGCTCGCCCAGGCGCGTGACCTCGGCCCGATCCTGCTCGACACCACGACCGTCGCGCATCCGGCGTGGCCCGACGCGAACATCCGCACGCCGCTGATCGTCAAGCTCGATGCGCGCGACGGCGACAAGTACCTGTCCGAGTGGTTCGGCCCGATTGCATTCGTGATCGCCACCGATTCGACCGACCAGAGCCTCGCGATCGCGCGCGACACGGTCAGGCGCCATGGCGCGCTCACGCTTTCGCTGTACTCGACGCATCCGGAGGTGGTGGACCGCGCGATCGAGGTCGCCGAGGATGCCGGCGTCGCACTGTCGATCAACCTGACGTCGGGCGTGTTCGTCAACCAGTCGTCGGCGTTCTCGGATTTCCACGGCACCGGCGCGAACCCGGCGGCCAACGCCGCGCTGACCGATGCGGCGTTCGTGGCGAGCCGGTTCCGGGTGGTGCAGCACAGGATGCATGTTTGAAGTGCGGCGATGGGTGATGGGCGCTAGGCGATAGGAAAGCCAGCACGCTCTCGCCCCCGGCGCGTGCTCGCGAATCGCCCTAGGCACCGGTTTCCCTATCGCCCATCGCCCATCGCCGCGTTCCGTCTCATGACCACCTACCAGCACATCCTGTTCGACCCCCGCGACGGCGTCGCCCGCCTGACGCTCCACCGGCCCGACCGGCTCAACAGCTTCAACGACGCGATGCACGCCGAGGTGCGCGACGCGCTCGCGTCGGTGCGCGGCGACGCATCTGCGCGCGTGCTGCTGCTTACCGGCGCGGGGCGCGGCTTCTGCGCCGGCCAGGACCTGTCCGACCGCGCGGTGGCGCCGGGCGCGGCGCCGGTCGACCTGGGCGCGTCGATCGAGCGCAACTACCGGCCGCTCGTGCTCGCGCTGCGCTCGCTGCCGGTGCCGACCGTCTGTGCCGTGAACGGCGTCGCGGCGGGCGCCGGCGCCAACCTCGCACTCTCCTGCGACATCGTCGTCGCGACCCGGTCGGCGAGCTTCATCCAGGCGTTCTGCAAGATCGGGCTCATCCCCGATTCGGGCGGCACCTACTTCCTGCCGCGACTGGTCGGTACCGCGCGCGCGAAAGGGCTCGCGATGCTGGGCGACAAGCTCCCGGCCGAGCAGGCGGCGGCTTGGGGGCTGATCTGGCGCTGCGTCGAGGATGACGCCTTCGCGGCGAGCGTCGAGGCGCTCGTCGCCCAGTTGGCCGTCGCGCCCACGAGCGGCCTCGTCGCGGCGCGCCGCGCGATCGACGCGGCGGCGGCGAACTCGCTCGAGGCGCAGCTCGATCTCGAGCGTGACCTGCAGCGCGAGCTCGGCAACGGCGCGGACTACCGTGAAGGCGTCGCGGCGTTCCTCGCCAAGCGCACGCCGAACTTCACCGGCCGCTGACCGCGATGGCGATGCCGCTTGCACGAGACGCCGCCGTCGCCGTCCTCGGCGCGGGCGCGATGGGGTCCGGGATTGCGCAGGTCGCAGCGCTCGCCGGGCATCGCGTGCTGGTGTACGACGCGCGCACCGGCGCGGCCGAGGACGCGAAGCGCAAGCTTGCGACGACGTTCGAGGGCCTCGTCGCCAAGGGCCGGTTGTCCGCCGACGAGGCGGCCGCGGCCACGGCTCGCCTCGAGCCGGTGCACACCCCGGGCGCGTGCGTCAGCGCGAAGCTCGTCATCGAGGCGATCGTCGAGGACCTGGACGTCAAGCGCGAATTGTTCCGCGACCTCGAGGTCGTCGTCGCGCCCGACGCGATCCTGGCGTCGAACACCTCGTCGCTGTCGATCACCGCGCTCGCCGCGGGCATGAAGCACCCCGGCCGCTTCGCCGGCCTGCATTTCTTCAATCCGGCGCCGCTCATGCCGCTGGTCGAAGTGGTGCGCGGGCTCGCGACCGATCCGGCCGTGCTCGACACGCTCTACGCCACGGCGGCGGCGTGGGGCAAGACGCCCGTGCACGCGACTTCCACGCCGGGCTTCATCGTCAACCGCTGCGCGCGCCCGTTCTACGGCGAGGCGCTGCGCCTCCTCGCCGAGCGCGCCGCCGAGCCGGCGACGATCGACGCGCTGATGCGCGAGGCGGGCGGCTTCCGCATGGGGCCGTTCGAGCTGATGGACCTGATCGGCCACGACGTCAACTACGCGGTGACGAAGAGCGTGTGGGAGTCGACCTTCCACGACCCACGCTACGCGCCCTCGGCGATCCAGCGCGAGCTCGTCGCGGCGGGGTTTCTCGGGCGCAAGTCCGGGCGTGGATTCTACGACCATGCGTCCGGCGTCGAGCCACCGAAGCCGACGTCGGCCGAGGCGGGCAAGGCGCCGTCGCGCGTCGCCCTCCATGGCGAGCCGGGTCTGCTGCGCCCGCTGGTCGACCGCCTGTCGGCCGCGGGCATGGCGATACAGCGCCGACCGCTGCATCCGGCATTTCCCGATGGCGCGATCGACGCGGGGGCGGCGTGGATCGCGCTCACCGATGGGCGCACCGCCACGGCACGTGCGGGCGTGACCGGCACGCCGAACCTGGTGCTGGTCGACCTCGCGCTCGACTATGCGACGGCGAAGCGCGTCGCGATCGGGACCGCCGCGCGTTGCGATGGCGCGGCGGCAATGGTCGCCACCGGCGCGCTGCAGGAAGCAGGCTACGCGGTGTCGCACCTCGACGACGTCGCCGGGCTCGTCGTCATGCGCACCGTCGCGATGCTCGTCAACGAGGCGGCGGAGGCGGCGACGCAGGGAGTCGCGACGCCGGCCGACATCGACCTCGCGATGCAAAAGGGCGTCAACTACCCGCGCGGGCTGCTCGCCTGGGGCAATGCGCTCGGGGCTGCGCGCCTCGCGGCCGTGATCGGCAACCTGGGCGCGCACTACGGCGAGGATCGCTACCGCGTCGCGCCGCGTCTCGCGCGCGCGGCGCAAAGCAGCGGCAGCCTGATGGACGGCGTCTAGGGCGACGCGCGACCATGGCCGAGCATCATCCCGACCGCACGCCCGACGAGGCCCAGCGCCTCGCCGAGCGCGTCGCCGACGCGATGTACGAGCGCGACCCCGCGTCGATCGCACTGGGGATGCGCGTCGCCGCGATCGCTCCCGGCCGCGCGCAGGTCACGATGACGGTGCGCGGCGACATGCTGAACGGCCATGCGATCTGCCACGGCGGTTTCATCTTCACGCTCGCCGACAGCGCGTTCGCGTATGCCTGCAACAGCTACAACCTGGTGACGGTGGCGTCGGGCTGCGCGATCGACTTCCTCGCGCCGGCGCGCGAGGGCGACGTGCTGACCGCTCGCGCCGCCGAGCGCAGCGCTGCGGGGCGCACCGGCGTCTACGACATCGACGTCGTGAACCAGCGCGGCGAGACGATCGCGCTGTTCCGCGGCAAGAGCTACCGGATCAAGGGGCACGTGGTCGAGGCGCCGCCCTGAAACCCGGCGCGGGTGCCACGCCGCCCGCGCCGACCTGGAGGAGAACATGCCGGCGAAAACGCCGCGTCCCGAGGACCTCGAACCGATCGAGCGCGCCAGTCGCGACGAGCTCGCCGCGCTGCAGCTCGCGCGGCTGCGCTGGTCGCTCGGGCACGCCTACCGGAACGTGCCTCACTACCGCCGCAAGTTCGACGAGGCGGGCGTCCACCCGGACGACCTCCGCTCGCTCGCCGACCTCGCGAAGTTCCCGCTGACCAGCAAGGCGGACCTGCGCGAGAACTACCCGTTCGGCATGTTCGCGGTGCCGCGGCAGCAGGTGGTCCGCGTGCACGCGTCGTCGGGGACGACCGGAAAGCCCACCGTCGTCGGCTACACGGCGAAGGACATCGATGTCTGGGCGAGCGTGATGGCGCGCTCGATCTTCGCCGCCGGCGGGCGGCCCGGCGACATCGTGCACGTCGCCTACGGCTACGGGCTGTTCACCGGTGGGCTCGGCGCGCACTACGGCGCCGAGAAGCTCGGCTGCACGGTGATCCCGATGTCCGGCGGGCAGACCGAGAAGCAGGTGCAGCTGATCTGCGACTTCAGGCCCGACGTCATCATGGTGACGCCGTCGTACATGCTCGCGATCGCCGAGGAGATCGAGCGTCAGGGCCTCGATCCGCGCAGCACGTCGCTCGCCGTCGGGATCTTCGGCGCGGAGCCGTGGACGCCGGCGATGCGCGAGGCGATCGAGGCGAAGCTCGACATCGACGCGGTCGACATCTATGGGCTCTCCGAAGTGATCGGGCCCGGCGTCGGCTGCGAGTGCATCGAGGCGAAGGACGGGCTCACGATCTGGGAGGACCATTTCTATCCCGAGGTGATCGACCCCAACACCGGCGCGGTGCTGCCGGAGGGCGAGAAGGGCGAGCTCGTGTTCACGTCGCTCACCAAGGAAGCGATGCCGATCGTGCGCTACCGGACGCGCGACCTCACGCGCTTGTTGCCGCCGACCGCGCGCGCGATGCGGCGCATCGAGAAGATCACCGGCCGCTCGGACGACATGATCAAGATCCGCGGCGTCATGGTGTTCCCGACGCAGGTCGAGGAGCTGATCCTGCGCCATGCCGAGCTGGTGCCGCAGTACCAGATCGAGATCGTGCGGCCGAAGATCATGGACGAGATGACCGTGGTCGTCGAACGTGCGCCCTCGGCCGGCGGCGCGGACGGCGATCGCGCGGGTGCCGCGCTCCAGCACCTCATCAAGTCGATGATCGGCGTCTCCTGCGAGGTGCGCGTGGTCGCGCCGGGGGGGATCGAGCGTTCGCTCGGCAAGGCGAAGCGGGTCGTGGACAAGCGTCCGAAATAGCGGCGATACTGCGCCGATGCACCGCCGCCGCGCGCTCGTCGGCGTCGCTTCCGCGACGTTGCTGGTCGCCGCGCCGGGCGTGCACGCGCAGTCCCCCGGCCCGCTGCGGCGCATCGGATTCCTGAGCGGTGGTTATGTGGCCACGAGAGCCCCGCGCGAAGCGTTTGTCGACGAGCTCGCCAAGCACGGCTGGGTCGCGGGCCGCAACCTCGCCATCGAGATCCGGTACGCCGAAGGCCGGTACGACCGGCTGCCCGCGCTCGCCGACGAGCTGGTTCGCGCGAACGTCGAGCTGATCGCCGCGGGACCGGCGCCGGCCGCGGTTGTCGCGAAGAGGGCGACATCGACGATCCCGATCGTGATGCTGACCGTCGGGGACCCGGTGGGGCTTGGCCTGGTCGCGAGCCTCGCGCGGCCCGGCGGCAACGTCACCGGGACGTCGTTCGACGTGAGCTTCGACGTGTTCCGTAAGCAGCTCGAGCTCCTTCGCGAGGCGGTGCCGGGCGTGCGGCGCGTCGCCGTGCTGGTCAATCCCGCGAACCCGGGCCTCAAGCTCGCACTGGACGCGATCCGGACGTCGGCCTCGTCCCTCGGCCTGTCGGCCGTTCCGGTCGAGGCGCGTGGGCCCGACGACTTCGACGCCGCGTTCGCGCAGATCGCCGGGGCACGCTTCGGCGCGGTCCTCATGGTGACCGAGGCCGTGTTCAACGCCCATGTCGCGCAGCTGGTGTCGCTGGCCGAGCGGCACCGACTGCCGACGATCTACGGGGTGCGCAGCTACGTCGAAGCCGGCGGCCTGCTGGCGTACGGCGCGAGCTTGGAGAACGGTTTCCGACGCTCCGCCGTCTTCGTCGACCGGATACTGCGCGGCGCGAAGCCGGCCGACCTGCCGGTCGAGCAGCCGTCGCAATACGAGCTCGCCGTCAACCTCAAGACGGCGCGCGCTCTCGGCCTGACGTTGCCGCCGACGCTCCTGTCGCGCGCCGACGTCGTGGTTCGCTAGCCCGGCTCCCGGAACAGCTGCACGATCCGCTCGCGCAGCCACGCGAGGCCCGGGTCGCCGGCGAAGCGTGCGGCCCAGTGCACCGACACGTCAAACGAGGGCATGCCCACGCGCGGCCTCCACATGACATAGCGGCCCATCCGCGCGAATTCCGCGTACAGGCGCGACGGCATGACGGCGGCGAGGTCGGTCTCGGCGAGGATGCGCGGCAGCACCATGAAATGCGGGATCGACAGCCGGATGCGGTCGGCCAGCCCGAGGTCGTGCAGCGCGCGCGTAGTCGCCGGGTGCGCTCGCACCAGCGCGTAGTCGAGGCGCGCCAGCGCGGCGCGGGTCGGCCGCAGGTGCGCGAGCGGGTGGCCGCGCCGCATCACCACCACGTAGCGCTCGTGCAACAGCACCGTGCGCTCGACGTCCAGCGACGGGATGTAGCCCATCGCGATGTCGAGGCGCCCGCTGTCGAGCGCGGGAGCGAGGTCGGCGTGGTCCAGCTGGTGCGCCTCGAGGCGCACGCGCGGCGCCTCGGCGGCCAGCACCGGCATCAGCCGCGGCAGGAAGATCGTCTCGCCGATGTCGGTGAGGTAGAGCCGGAACGTGCGGTCCGAGCGCATGGGGTCGTAGCGCTCGCCCTCGCTCGCCGCCACGTCGAGCAGCTGCAGTGCCTGTCGGACCGCCGCGGCGAGGCGGTCCGCGCGCGCGGTCGGCGTGACACCCCCGGCCCGGCGCACGAACAGCGGGTCGCGCCAGGTCGCGCGCAACTTGGCGAGCGCGTGGCTCACGGTCGGCTGCGAGATGCCGAGGCGCACCGCGGCCCGGCTCACGCTGCCTTCCGCATGGATGGCCAGGAACACCTTGAGGAGGTTGAGGTCGGCGCCGGCGATATTCATGGGACGAATAGTCTATATGAGCAGCATGGTATCGACAGATAACGGGCGCCCTCCTAGCATGACGGTCGGACCGCCCCGACGCCCCCCATGGAAGTCTCCTTCAGCCGCGAAGTCGGCATGCTGCGCCGCGGCAGCGGGGAGACGTTCGAGGGCGAGGGCATCCTCGCGATCACCAAGGGGCTGCTGGAAGCCGGCGTCGCCTACGTCGGCGGCTACCAGGGCGCCCCGGTCTCCCACCTGCTCGACGTCCTGGTCCAGGGCAAGGACTACCTCGCCGAGCTCGGCGTGCATGTCGAGGCCTGCGCGAACGAAGCGTCGGCCGCCGCGATGCTGGGCGCGTCGATCCACTATCCGCTGCGCGGCGCGGTGACCTGGAAGTCGATCGTCGGCACCAACGTCGCGGCCGATGCACTGTCCAACCTCGCCTCCCCGGGCGTCGTCGGCGGCGCGCTGATCATCGTCGGCGAGGACTACGGCGAGGGCGCGAGCGTCATTCAGGAGCGCACCCTCGCGTTCGCGCTCAAGTCGTCGCTGGTGCTGGTCGACCCGCGGCCCGACCTCGCGCACATGGTGCGCTTCGTCGAGGAGGCGTTCGGCCTCTCCGAGGCGGCGAGCACGCCGGCGATCCTGCAGCTGCGCATCCGCGCCTGCCACGTGCGCGGGCGCTTCGCGTGCCGCGACAACGTGGCGCCGGCCGTGTCGACGCGCCACCCGATGGCCGAGCCGGCGGCGTTCGACTACGCGCGGCTGTCGCATCCTCCGGTGACGTTCCGTCACGAGAAGCTCAAGGTCGACGAGCGCCTGCCGGCGGCGCGGCGCCGCATCGTCGAGCGCGGGCTCAACGAGGTATTTCCCGGCGCGCGCGACGACATTGGCATCGTCGTGCTGGGCGGCCTCTACAACTCGCTGGTGCGCGCGCTTGGCCATCTGGGGCTCGCCGACGCGTTCGGCGCGTCGTCGCTGCCGATCCTGGTCCTCAACGTCGTGCACCCGCTCGTACCCGAGGAGATCACGGGCTTTTGCGCGGGCAAGCGCGCCGTGCTGGTGGTCGAGGAAGGCCATCCCGAGTTCGTCGAGCAGGCGATCCTCGCGATCCTCGCGCGCGCCGGCGCCGCGACGACGATCGAGGGCAAGGGGCCGCTGCCCGCGGCGGGCGAATACACGATCGAGGCGATGGCACGCGGCCTCACCGCGTTCGTCGAGAAGCACGCGCCCGAGCTCGCCCTCGACGCGCCGCGCGCCTGGCTCGCGGGGCTCGCGCGCCGTCGCGACGATGTCACGCAGGCGCTCGGGGCGCCGCTGCCTGCGCGTCCGCCGCAGTTCTGCATCGGCTGCCCCGAGCGGCCGGTGTTCGCGGCGATGAAGCTCGCGAAAGAGACGCTGGGCCCGCTGCACGTCGCCGCCGACATCGGCTGCCACTCGTTCGCGACCTTCGAGCCGTTCTCGCAGGGTCACTCGATCCTGGGCTACGGAATGAGCCTCGCGAGCCGCGCCGGCGTGTCGCCCGCGATGAGCAAGCGCGTGCTGGCGATCATGGGCGACGGCGGCTTCTGGCACAACGGCGTGGTGACCGGCGTGCAGTCGGCGCTGTTCAACGGCGACGACGCGGTGCTGGTGATCATGAAGAACGGCTACACGTCGGCGACCGGCACCCAGGAGATCATCTCGACGCCGAGCGAGGAAGCCAAGTCGGCGTCGGCCGACAAGGGCGCGAGCCGCGTGCACGACAACCGCGTCATCGAGCGCACGCTCGTCGGCCTCGGCGTGGGCTGGATGCGCACGGTCGACAGCTACCGCGTCGATGCGATGCGCACGACGCTGGAGGAGGCGTTCACGACCGACTTCCCCGGCCTCAAGGTGATCATCGCCGAAGGCGAGTGCCAGCTCGAGCGCCAGCGGCGCGTCAAGCCGTGGCGCGCGAAGCTCGAGAGCGAGGGCAGGCGCACGATGCGCGTCAAGTACGGCGTCGACGAGGACACCTGCTCGGGCGACCACTCGTGCATCCGGCTGTCGGGCTGCCCGACGCTGTCGCTCAAGGACAGCGGCGATCCGCTCAAGGTCGACCCGGTCGCCACGGT
>DATLIR010000048.1:0-10557 GCA_035539315.1 Casimicrobiaceae bacterium | reverse complement strand
TCTCGATGCACACGACGCTCGTCTGCCTGGCGGAGCGCGCGTGGTGCAGCGCCGCCTCGAGCTCCGCCACCGACCGGACGCTCACGGCGTGCGCACCGAGCGAGCGTGCGTGCGCGGCGAAATCGATCGCCGGCGCGCCGTCGGGGCCCTGCAGGCAGTCGTCGAACAGGTTGTTGAACGGCGCGCCGCCGCATGCCTGCTGCAGCCGGTTGATGCATCCGTAGCCGCGGTTGTTCAGCACGACGATCGTGAGCTTGAGGCCCAGCATCAGCGAGGTCGCGATCTCGGAGTTCATCATCAGGTAGCTGCCGTCGCCGACCATCACGACGACCTCGCGCCCCGGATGCGCCATCTTGACGCCGACGCCGCCGGCGATCTCGTAGCCCATGCACGAATAGCCATACTCGACGTGGTAGCCGCCGGGACGCGCCGTGCGCCACAGCTTGTGCAATTCGCCCGGCAGCGTGCCCGCCGCGCACACGACGATGTCGTCGCGCGGGGAGGCCTCGGCCGAACGCTGCACCGCTGCCAGGACCTCGCCATCGCAGGGCAGCGCGCCATCCTTCGGCGCGCCGATGCGCAGGAGCGCGTTCTGCCAGCGTTTCGACTCGTCCCGGGCACGCGTCGTCCACGGCCCGTCGGCTCGCCAGCCCGCCAGCGCACCGGACAACGCGTCGAGGCCGCGGCGCGCATCCGCACGCAGCGGCGTGCCGCGCCACTTCACCGCATCGAAGCCGTTGACGTTGAGCGACACCAGCTTCGCCTGCGCGAACAGCGAGTGCGAGCCGGTCGTGAAGTCCTGCAGCCGCGTGCCGACCGCGAGCACGACGTCGGCGTCGTGCGCGAGCGCATTCGCCGCGGGCGAGCCGGTGACGCCGATGGCCCCCGCCTGCAGCGGATGGTCCCAGGCGAGCGCGCCCTTGCCGCCCTGGGTCTCGGCGACCGGCACGCCGTGAACGTCGGCGAAGCGCGCGAGCGAATCGGTCGCGAGGCTGTAGAGCGTCCCGCCGCCGGCGACGATCAGCGGACGCCGCGCGCCTGTCAGGAGCGCGGCCGTCTCGGCCAGCTCTCCGTCGTCGGGCGCCGGCGCGGCGAAGCGCACCGGCGGAGGCGCGAAGAACGCCTCGGGCCAGTCGAACGCCATCGTCTGCACGTCCTGCGGCAGCGCCAGCGTGACCGGCCCGCACAGCGCCGCATCGGTCAGCACGTGCAGCGCGCGCGGCAGCGCGGTAAGCAATTGCCCGGGATGGACGATGCGGTCGAAATAGCGCGAGACCGGCCTGAAGCAGTCGTTCGCCGAGATCCCGCCGTCGTGGAAATCCTCGATCTGCTGCAGCACCGGGTCGGGCGCGCGCGACACGAAGATGTCGCCGGGCAGCAGCAGGACCGGCAGCCGGTTGACGTGCGCGAGTGCCGCCGCCGTCACCATGTTGGTCGCGCCGGGGCCGATCGACGTCGTGCACGCCATCATGCGCCTTCGCATGTGCGCCTTCGCGTAGGCGATCGCGGCATGCGCCATCGCCTGCTCGTTGTGCGCGCGGTAGGTCGGCAGCGCGTCGCGGTGCGCGTGGAGCGCCTCGCCGATGCCGGCGACGTTCCCGTGGCCGAAGATCGCCCACACGCCGCCGAACAGCCGCTCGCCGCCGTCGACGCGCAAGGCCGCGAGCCAGCGCACCAGCGCCTGCGCGGCGGTCAATCGCACCGTCTTCATGCTCACGCCACCCGACGGGATTGCCCGCGCGCGCCCCGCCACGCGTCGATCAGCGCCTCGAACGTCGCGCGGGCACGCGCCTTGAACGCCGCGTCGTCGATCTCGCCGGCGAGCCAGGCGCGCGCCGGCGCGTGGAAGATCGTGCGCCCGACCGCGAAGCCGCGGCAGCTCGTGCTCTCGCGCGCCGCGCGGAAGCCCTCGGCCAGCGCCTCGACCCCGGCACTCTGCCCGAGCAGCAGCACGCCGCGGCAGTACGGGTCGCGCTCGGCGATCAGCGCGTCGATCGCGCGCCATTCCGCGGCGGCCATCGGCTCGAGCTTCCACCATTCCGGCCGGACGCCGAGGTTGTAGAGGCGCTTCAGCGCGCGCAGCACGGTGTCGGCATGGCGCGGCAACCCGCGCGGCGGGATGATCTCGAGCAGCAGCTCGTGCCCGCTCGCCTCGGTCGCCTCGCACAGCGTGCGGATCTGCGCCTCGTTCTCGAGCCGGCGGTCGATCACGTCGTCGGGGTGGTAGGCGACCAGGCACTTGACGACGTGCTCCTGCGGCCAGGCGATCAGCGCCGTGCCGAGCGAGCGGCCGCGGTCGAACACGACCGGATTGGAGCCGGGCAACTCGACCGGCCGCCCGATCCACCAACCGCGTCCGGTCGCCGCATTCAGCGCATCCTGGCCGTAGCGGTCGTCGCACAGGATGCCCACGTGGCCGGCGAGCGAGCGAGCGCGCTCGGTATCCGCGACCGCCTCGACGCACAGCTTCTTGAGCTGCGGCAGGCGCTCCTCGCCGGCGCCGGTCTCCTGCGCCAGCTCGAAGAACTGGTTGCGGTGGTCGAACGCGAAGATCGCGAGGTCGTCGCGCGGGACGCGCGGCGCGGTGACGCGGTGCAGCCGCGTGAGCGTCGCGTCGCGATCGGGCCGCGGGATCGACGCCGCGTGCGCAAGGAAATGGTCGAGCTCGGGACGGGTCGGCATCGCCGGCGCGCAGCCGTGGCGCGACACCACCAGCGCGCCGCACGCGTTCGCGTAGCTCGTGCACGCTTCGTAGTCCTCGCCGCGCACCCAGCCGGACAGGAAGCCGGCCGAGAACGCGTCGCCCGCGCCGAGCACGTTCAGCACCTCGACCTCGACGCCGCGGCCCTGGAACGCCTCGTCGAGCGAGCGCGGGATCGGGCCGTCGATGACCACGCAGCCCATCGCGCCCCGCTTGACCACCAGCGTTGCCGGCGTGAGCTCGCGGATCGCCTTCAGCGCGTCGATCGGATCGGTGCTGCCGCCGGCGATTGCGAACTCCTCGCCGGTACCGATCACGAGGTCGAACTGCGGCAGGATGCGCTGCAGGTGCGCGGTGACGGTATCGGAGCGGATGTAGCGCGTCTCGCCATCACCTCGCTTGGTGAGCCCCCACAGCACCGGCCGGTAGTCGATGTCGAGCACGGTGCGAACGCCGTGGCGGCGCGCGCGCTCGAGCGCGAGGTGGCTGATGCGGTCGACGTGCGGCGTCGAGAAGTGCGTGCCGGTGATGAGCAGCGCGCGGCTTCGCGCGAGGTACGCTTCCTCGACGTCGCCGTCCGCGATCGCCATGTCGGCGCAGTTCTCGCGCAGGAAGATGAGCGGGAAGGTGTCGCGGTCCTTGATGCCGAGCACCACGCCGCCGGTGAGCCGCGAGGGGTCGACGCTCACGTGGCTGACGTCGCAGCCTTCACGGGCGATCGTCTCGACCAGGAAGCGGCCGAGGTGGTCGTCGCCGACGCGCGAGATCATCCCGGTGCGCAGGCCCAGCCGCGCGCAGCCGAACGCGGTGTTCGCCGACGACCCCCCCAGGTATTTCGCGAAGCTCGTCACGTCCTCGAGCCGCGCGCCTATCTGCTGGGCGTAGAAGTCGACGGCGAAGCGCCCGAGGCACAGCACGTCGAAATCGCGGCCGGCGGCGAAGGTCGTGGCGTTGCGCATCGGGGAGGGGACGCTGCGGTAGGATCGCGATTGTCCGCCGGCCGCGTTTGAAACGCAATTTCCACGTTCGCGGCGGATCGAACGCTCGTTCCGCGCCTGCCGGCGCCCGCCCTCCGCGCCGCTCCCGTGCAGAACCGCCTCTCCGCGGCCGACCTGGCCCTCACGCTCGCCGTCGTGACCGTGTGGGGCTTCTCGTTCGTCCCGATCAAGATAGGCCTCGCCGAGCTGCCCCCGTTCGCGCTCGCCGCGCTGCGCTTCGCGTTCGCCGCGCTGCCGGCGGTGCTGTTCGTCCGGCCGCCAGCGATGCCGTGGCGCGGCGTGGTCGCCTACGGCTTCGCCATCGGCATTTTCCAGTTCGGCCTCCTGTTCGTCGGCATCCGGCTCGGCATGCCGGCGGGGCTCTCGTCGATCGTGATCCAGGCGCAGGTGTTCTTCACGATCGGGCTCGCCGTCGCGTTCGCGGGCGACCGCTTCCACCGCTGGAACGCGCTCGGCGCGCTGGTCGCCACCGCGGGCATCGTCGTGCTCGGGCTGCACAAGGCGTCGCTCGGCGACAGCGCGACGCTCGCCGGCTTCGGCGCGGTGGTCGCCGCCGCGTTCGCATGGGGCGCGGGTAACGTGATCGCGAAGCGCGCCGGTGCCGATCACGACGTCGACGCGTTCGCGCTGGTCGTGTGGTCGAGCCTCGTGCCGCCGCTGCCCCTCGCTCTCGCCTCGTACGCGTTCGAAGGCGGCGACGCGGCGCTGCACGCCGTCGCGAACGCATCATGGGTCGCGTGGGGCTGCGTCGCGTTCATGGCGTGGGGCGCGACGCTGTTCGCCTATGCGTCGTGGAACCGGCTGCTCCACCGCTACCCGACGCCGCTGATCTCGCCGTTCGGATTGCTGATCCCGGTGTCGGGACTCGCGTCGGCGGCGCTGTTCCTGGGCGAGCGGCTCGTCGCGGCGCAGGCGCTGGGCGTGGGGCTGGTGTTCGCCGGCCTCGCGGTCAATGTCGCGGGACCGTGGGTGGCGGGACGAAGGCCCTGGAGGCGAGGGTCGGGCGCCTGATGCGTGCGCCGGCCTCGGGGGTCAGGTTCAGGTGCCCCACCTTGTCCGCCGATTCGGGGGTCAGGTCAGGTGCCCGACCTTGCCGGGGACCCTAACCCGACCTCGAGCCAGCGATCGTCCGGCGGGCGCCGGACGCTTGGTCACTTGAACAGCTTGTTGAACCAGTAGGTGCGCTTGCGCTTCGGGTCGACCTTGATCGGCACGCGCGAGACGCTGAGGCCCGAGAGCTCCGGGCTCACGCCGCCGATGATGAACGGCAGTTTGCGCGTCTCTTCTCCTCCGTCGGGACCGGGCACCGTCACTTCGACCTCGCCGATCACCGGCGACGGCGGCAGGCCGCCTCCGGCGAATTCCGACCACTCGGCGGCGCCGCAGAACAGGGGGACACGGTAGCCTTTCGCGATGCCAAGGTTCGAGCACGCTTCTGGCGCGGGGGGCGTCGGTCGGTTCGTGCTGAAGTACGTGTTCCCCCCGGTCGTCGCGGCGGAGGTGACGACCTTCTCCCCGGCGGCGAGCGCCAGATAGCAGCCGGTCACCGAGCTGGTGAGCTCGAAGCTCGCCGAGTAGGGCACGAGCGTGTCGTTCGCGATCGCCGACGCCGTCGGCGTGCCCTTCGCGACCTTGTAGTCGAACAGCGTGTAGAACCGGTCGCTCGTCGTGGTCGCGAGCGGGCGCTCGCGGTTGCCGCTTCCGAGCATCACCGCCGTGAACAGGCTCGTGTGCACGATATCGGGTGCGTAGAAGAACTTGCGGCCCGCGCCGCCGTCGAGCGTCGCGAAGGTCCGGATCGTCCATCCGGCGGGATTCCCATCGCCCGCCGCGGTCTCGAAGTCGATGCGGTACACGTTGCCGCCGGCGTCAGCCGCGTAGGCGCGGTCGACGTAACCGTCGAAATCGGTGTCCAGCAGCGCGACCGGCGCCGGCACGCTTCGCGTCGTGGCAAAGCGGGCGATGACCGACCCGTCGCTCGAGTCGAGGACGAGCACTGCGTTGCCCATCGTCGTCGTCCCTGGCGGCAGCGCGTCTTCCGCGATCGCGTCGTAGCCGGCGCCCAACACCAACACCGGTCGCGAGTAGCCCTTGAGCCGCGTGACGCGCGGCTCCGACCACGTCTGTCCGAGGCCGCTGATGTCCGTGTGCGACTTGCGCCACAGCAGCCTGGGCGAGAGGGGGTCGGTCACGTCGAACGCGTACAGCAGTCGTCCGCCGCGGCGCATCGACACGAAGATCTGGACGCTGACCGCGGCGCCGGTCTCGTCGACGCGCTGATAGACGGTCACCGGACCGTCGATGAAATAGTCGCGCGCCACCGCGTTCGCAGCCGTCGGTGTCGACGGAAAGCGGATATACGGCAGGTTGCTGCGGAAGCGCTTGAACTTGCCGAGGAACTCCTCGGGGACGAATGCCCAGAGCTCGCGGCCCGCGGTCTCGCCGGTCTGGTTGGCGTCGACCGCGCGAATCATGCCGTCGTTGCTGCCATAGAACGCCACGGTGCCGATTGAGCCGGCGTAGTCGACGACCGCGGGGCGCGAATGCAGCACGTCGCCGTGGACACTCGGCCTCACCGTCGTCGTGCCGCCTGGGCCCTTCTCGTCGCCCACATTGTCGGTACCGCGGATCCATGCGACCAGCAGGTCGCGCTCCGCGTCGGTGGAAACGCCGAACCGCTCCTTCGTGAGCAGCGGGTTGTTCGCCAGGAATCGCTCCGAGTCGGCGGATCGGAGGAGGGTTCCATCCGCGCATCCGACGCACGTGAAGACCTTGCGGTCGGCCTGGTGGGTCGCATGGAGCGTCCGGATGTCTTGCGCAACGGCGCCCTTTTCAACTACCCAGCCGTCCGGCCGGTCGGACGAAGACTTCGGGTCGCCCTTCGGGTCGTTGACGAAAAACGTGCTCTCCTCCGTCCAGTAGCTGATCGCGGACCCGCGGAAGAAGCCGGTCGCCGACGTGAGCGCGGGCGAACCCATGCTGTCGATGAGCTGCATCGTGTCGGTCACGCGATCGTAGGCGATCTTGTACTGCTTCAGGTTGCCGACCCACCGCGGCCGCGCGCCCACGTCCGGCCGGAACATGCCGACGAGCACCTGGTTCTTGTAGCTTCCCTGCGAGTTCGCGCTGACCGGCAGGCTCGCGGACGCGAACGCCGAGTTCTTCGCGCTCTTGAGGGGAGGGATGATGTTGAACAGCGCGTCGGAGAGCTCCGAAACGTTGGATGCCTTGTAGTACTGGCCGCCGCCCTGCGTCGCAATCGCTTGCATGAAGTTCGGGTACCGGCCATCCGACGACGAGCCGATCACGGCAATCGCGTGCGTCGTCACCGACTGGGTGCCTTCCTTCGTCCCGACGATGTCCGTGCCGCTCAGGAAGCGCGCGTATTCGTCCGCCCAGTTGCCCTGGTCGCTGTTGGAGACGAGCGAGCTGGGGTAGGTGAGGGGTTCGGTGCTGCCTCCGACACCGCTCAGCAGCGCCATCGCCTCGTTGTCGGTCACCTCGCCGGGGCCCCCGTTGGCGAGGACGATGATGTGGTTGGTGCCGCAGCCGGTGCCGGCCGGTCCGACATAGCGCCCGTCCAGCACCGCGAGCGGATCGTACTTCGTGCCGGACGTCCCGCGGTACGGCACGGCCTTGCTGAACATCAGGTAGGCCTCGTGCAGGGACTTGGTAAACGCCGCGTTGTTCCCCTTGTCACCGCCGATCGTGATGTTCCGGATCGTCGCCTTCAGGAGGTCCTTGTTCGCCGCGGTCATCGGAAGGAACCGTTGCCGCGGGTAGCCGCCGCTGATCCCGGCCGGCGACTCGTTGAACAGCATCAGGGCGACGTTGAACATGGCGGAACCGTCGGGCTGCGTCGGAAGCCCGTGGATCGCGTTGTAGAGGGCGCACTTCTCGATCGCCATCTTCGTGCCCTGCTCCTTGTTCGGGCTGTCCGCCTTGGGCCCCCCGCCGTCGACGTAGCTGCAGTTCGGCACCGGGATGTTCGCACTCCAGTTGGCCGAGTTGTCCCAGATGATCAGGACATTCGGCAGGTCGGTGTCGTACGGGCTGCCGGCGAAGATGTCGATGTCCTCCGCGGCGGCTGGAGTGGCGAGGATCCCGAGCGCGCCGGCCAGGACCAGGGTGGCAATACGGTGACGCGAAGCAGACATGGCGTCGCCTCCTCGAGCACTCACTTGCAGAAACTGTCGGCGTCAGACTTCGCCACGCGAATGCCGATGCCCTGCTGAACGGCGGCGTTCGCCCCGGTTTCCTTGTCCTCGACTCGTGCCGAGATATCCCATTCGCTCGCCGCGCAGAGCGAGTCGCCGGCAGCGACCAGCGCAACCGGGCGTTCGACGTGGAGCATTCCGCCGGTATCGGCCGATTGAAGGCACACGCGGTCGGAGCGCAGCCGTATGTCGAGCTCCGCCGTCTTGATCGGTCGAACGCGCGAGCAGCGCGGCCGCGGATCGAGCACCGCGGTGAAATCGGTCTCGCCGTCGCCGTCGACGTCGGTCGGGATCGGCGTGGCGGCGACCGCACCGGGATCGCGCGCGAACTGGTCGCTGCTGATCGTCTGCTCGATCGCGCGTTGCGCGGCCGCCGTTGCGAGCGTATGCGTCTGCGCATTCCCCACCACCTGCAGATGCTGGTCCGTCATCCGGTATGCGGTGAGTCCCATGAATGCAAGCAGCAGCAGCGCGACCAGGACGACCACGAGCGCCGCGCCACGCTCGCGGTTCGGTCGGTACGGTACGACCGGAGCGGCGGCCCGCGTCATGGGTTCTCCCGCTTTCCGGCGATGTTGGGGATGCGCACCAGCGACGAGAGCATCGTCCGCTTGTACGCGTCGTTGCCGGCCTCGACGTTGCCGGCCTGCCCGAAGTCGAACTGCTTGGTAGCGCTCGGCTTGAAGTTGAGGTCGGCCTGGGTCAGGCGCGCGACGACGTGTACCCGCGCCGCCACGACGTTCGACCAATCGTTGTCGGCCGTCCCGGCCTCGCCGGAGAGCGTCGCCCGATAGCGGTCGGCGACTCCGTCGCCGTCCATGTCGAAGCCGTACTCGACCTGGAGGTTCTCGATCCCCTCCGCAATCGGCGTCTCGACGATCTTGTCGTCCACGAGCTCGACGCGCTTGAGGGTCGGGATCGTGTCGCGCCCGCACTCGTTGCAGGTCGCGACGAAATAGGTGCGCACCAGCACGCGCCGGATGTCGGCAACCGTCGAGCAGTCGATGTTGCGCAGCGTGAAGTCGTTGCTCTTCGTCGCGACTTTCCAGTATGGCGGGATGTCCTGGTTGCACTTGGAGATCTGCAGGAACGCCGCGCCCGACGCGGAGACCTTGGCGGTCGTCTCGACGTCGACGCGGCGCAGCGTGAACGCGGCCGTGCCTTCGCGCCGATGCTCGACGCAATCGGGCAGGTCTTCGTCGGCAAGGTAGCCACGCACCGCCACAGGCAGCTCGAACGGCGCGTACGCGAGCCCGAGGTCCGACGCGTTCACTGCGCAGGGATCGGGAACCTTCCAGGTGACGCTGGTGAAGTTGAGCTCGCCGAAGAAGCCGGCGTGGCGGATCTCCTCGGCGATCGAATCGAGCGCCTGCTGGGCGCTCGCGGCGAGGCGGTCGGAGCGCTCGATGTCCGTGCGCCCGCGGCTCGTCCCCTCGAACAGCGCCGCGGCGATGCCGAGCACCATGAGGCTCAGCGTCATCGCGATCATCAGCTCGATGAGCGACAGACCGTGTTGATGCCGACGACCGGTGCGGATCGCGAGGTGATGGAGCATATTGTCGTGTACGGAGTGCGCGAATTCAGGCTGAACAAACGTGACATCGAACGGCACACCGGCGCCGCAGATCGTCACTTGATGTTGGCCCGCATTCCTGCATGCCTTTGGGGATGTGGGAAAAAGTTCCACTCCCCAAGACCCGGGCCGCAACATGAATGCCACAGGTCGTGGCCGTTCGTCGGCTACAACTGCGCGAGATGGCAGGACGCGAACGCGCCCCGCATGGAGGATCAGAGGCTCAGCGTGGCGATCTGCACGACGGTCGAGAACACGCGACGATTTGCCTCGCGGTCGAACGCGTCGAGTCCGCAATCGGAGGGCGGCGGCGCGGTGGGAACGATGCCCTGCCAGGCCACGGCGACCAGGTAGACATTGGGCGCCGGGCTCGTGATGCATCCGCGCGCCGCGATCGGCGCGCCGATCGAGCGACCGGCATCCACGACCCCGGCACCCTGGAGCAGGTTGGTCCACTGGCAGCGGTCGCGCACGACGGTTTTCTCCGGGTCCACCGAGACGTCCGCGTCGACAGCGCACTGCTCGGGCGCCGGACCGGGCACATAGGTACCCAGGTAGTCGGCTGCGCGCGCGCGATTGAGGTTGATGCGGTCGACCATGTCCTGCGCGAGCGTCATCGCCTGCGTGCGCTGCACGGCCTCGAGTTCGGCGTCGCCCGCGCGCGCCAGCATGCGCGCGAGCGCAAGCGTGCCGAACGCCAGCACCAGCAGCGCGACGAGCACTTCGATCAGCGTATAGCCGCGGGTGCGCTCCCGCTTGCACGCGCTGCGCGCGACTCCTTCGTGGGCCCGACGCGGTCCGACGTCGTTCAGGCAGCCGGGACCGGCGGGTGGGTCGTCAAGACCGCGCTCGGAGACTCGATCGACCGCAAGAGCCCGCTGGGCAGGCGCGTGACGGTCGCGAGCGCTCCGGACTCGATCGTCTACGGGCCCAACGGACGTCTCAACGTCGCCGGTGTGGCGCGATTTCAGTTTTCCGACGCGCAGACCGAATCCGGCGTGACGCCGCGTTGCGTGATCGTCGACACCTCGGGCTACCCGCGTGTCGAGGCGAGGCCGTGCCAATGAC